>CAISYT010000166.1 GCA_903889785.1 uncultured Caulobacterales bacterium | reverse complement strand
TTGCGCCACCCTGCTCGAGACCTTCCCGGAATGCACGCTCAAGACCGTCGAGGAATTGCGCAAGCCCAAGCTCGACGCCTGGAACCGCAACAAGGAAAGCTCGCGCTCCTGGATGGCGCTCAACATGATGACCGAGGCCCGCGCCGGCTTCCGTGCTTTCAACCGCGGCACCAAGGAAACCGGCCGCGAGGTCGATTTCGTGGCGCTGCGCCAGGCCCTCGCCAAAGGCGCGCCGTGGAGCGACGAGCTGACCGCCAGTTTGATGCCGCAGAAGAAGGGCTGAAGCCCTTTCGCAGGCCATTATTCTGTTTCGTCATGGCCGTTGTTTTGTCTCGTCATGGCCCGGCTTGACCGGGCCATCTTTTGCCGCGTTATTTTTTTTCCGGCTTCATGGTCCGGGTTAGGCCGTCTGCTTTCTCATTCGTCATGGCACGGCTTGACCGGGCCATCTCGTGCCATGCATCCTTCCTTGTAGCGTCGTCTCAAAGTAGTCGCTAACGACGTGTTCCTCTCCGCAAAAGATGGCCCGGTCAAGCCGGGCCATGACGGGAAAATTAGGGCTACCCATGACGATTTCCGCTGACAGCACCGCAGTCACAACCCCGCCGCTCAAAGCCTGGACCGAGCGCGGCGGCGCGCTGTTGCGGTTGCGTCTGGCGCGGCCCAAGGCCAATCTGATCGATGTCGCCATGACCGAGGCGATCGAAGCCGCACTCGCCGAGCACCAAAACGACCGCCACCTGCGGGCCGTGCTGCTCGATCACGAGGGGCCGCATTTCAGTTATGGCGCCAGCATCGCCGAGCATCTGCCGGAACCCTGCCCCGCCATGCTGCGCGGCATGCATGGCATGGTGCGGCGCCTGGTGGAATTTCCCCTGCCGGTGCTGGTGGCGATCCGCGGCTGGTGCCTGGGCGGCGGGCTGGAGCTGGCCTGCGCCGGCCATCTGCTGTTCGCCGCCCCCGACGCCCGGCTCGGCCAGCCGGAAATCAAGCTCGCGGTCTTCGCCCCGGCCGGCAGTTGCCTGCTGCCCGAACGGATCGGCCAGGCCAAGGCCGACGAGATGCTGCTCTCGGGCGACCCGATGAACGCCGCCCAGGCCCTGGCCTGCGGCCTGATCAATCACCTGGCCGACGACCCGGAGGTGGCGGCCCTGGCCTGGTTCGACAACCACCTCGCCCGCCACAGCGCCAGCGCGCTCCGCCGCGCCACCCTGGCCAGCCGGCGCGATTACGCCGCCCGCATCCGCGCCAAGCTCGAATGGGTGGAGCGCTATTATCTCGACGATCTGATGGCGCTGGAAGACCCGCTCGAGGGGCTCAACGCCTTTCTGGAAAAGCGTCCGGCCAAGTGGCGTGACAGTTAGGCGCGATAGCTAGGCGCATCCGTTAGGCGCGAGGCTTAGCGCAACTGCCGCCGAATCCCCGCGCGAGCCGCCCGCGCCATCCCCGCCGTGCTCCCGGTGACACGCCGCTGCCCCGCCCATAACGCCACACGCGCAAACAAGAAGGGCCGCCCTTGCGAGCGGCCCTTCCATTGTCGGCTTGTCCCTCGGTTGTCACCGGGGATTGGTCATCGTGTCAGGCGATACGCACGTCCACGACGACGATCCAGCTCCGGGAAACCGTTGGGCGCAAATGACAATGAGACACTGGATCACCTCCTTCCGTTATGTTGAAGACAAGCCACCATATAGGCCCGCGGCCGCCGCTTGCAAGGGGAGCGTGATTCAGGCCAGATCGCGGGTCATGAAACAGGCC
>CAISYT010000165.1 GCA_903889785.1 uncultured Caulobacterales bacterium | reverse complement strand
CTCGACCGTGGCGCAACTGGAGAGTCTGGCGACTACGGCTATACCGCCCACAGTACGACCGTGCGCTGGACCATCAGTAAGGGCGGTCTCGACGACAAGGTTTCCGTCCTGGCTGGGCTGGAGCGACTGGGCAACCGGGCAACGCTGTCCACCGGAGCGAACGCCGACCGCGGTGACTCTTCTAGCTTTATGGTCGTCCGGATCAGGCCGGTTTCGGCCCTGACCATCACCGCCAGCGAACGCTATGACGCCTATGATCACATGACCGGCGTGAGCACAGGGCGAATTGCGGGCACCGTGGCCGTTGGCGGAGGCCTAACACTGCAGGCGTCGACAGGGCAGGGGTTTAAGACCCCGAGCATCAGCGAGATGGCCTGCGACTTCTGCTACGCTACTGCGGTTTCGCTCCGGCCTGAATTTGCGCGTGGACATGAAGCGGGCCTAACCTGGCGCTCCCCGAACGGTCGCGTAACGGCGGGCATCACGGCGTTTGAGCTGAATGTGCGTGACCAAATAACCTACAGCAACCTGCGCTATATCAATCTCGCACAGGCCCGCACGCGCGGAACCGAGTCGACCCTTCAGGCCGTGCTGGGTGGCGGATTTCGCCTGAAAGGCGCGTTCACCCGTATCAACGCCATTGATGTGACGAGTGGTAAGCCACAATTGCGCGCGCCCAAGTCGGTAGCCGCGGCGACACTGTACTGGCAGGGCTCCAAGGCCAATATGGCGTTGAGCCTGCGAACGCAGAGTCGGCAGGCCGACACCGACTTGAACGGATATTCGCCGATGACTCGCCCTGGCTATGCCGTGGCGGATCTCGCCTGGGGGTACGCCCTGAGCGATAAGGTTTCGCTGACCGCTCGAATTGAGAACCTTGCCGACACAACCTATCAGCAGGCTTATGGTTTCGGAGCGCCAGGCCGGGCCGGCTATTTCGGGCTCAAACTCAAGCCCTAGACGGTCGTTGCCTCCAACAGACCTAGACCAAGCGCGCGGTCAATGATCTTGTGCTGCGGGCTGTCCCATAAACCAAGAAGCGGTTTGGTTTCGATGTCCCCAACCCGCGCTAGAAGACAAGGGCAAATGGCAAACGCGATCAGCAGACCCAAGTCCAGCAACCGGGTAGAAGAAGGCCTGAGGCTAATGAAGACTGTGATCGCAGCCCTGGCCCTGGCATTGACCTGGGCGGTAGCGCCCTTGGCTTTGGCCCAGACTGCGCCGCCGCTGCCAGCGGCCATGGCTACCGAATTGGTGGCCGCCAACCGTATCCTGGTCAACCAGGGCGTCATTGACGTGCGTGGCCACGTTAGCGTGCGCGACCCCGTCAACCCCAACTATTTCTGGATCACCCGCGCCATCGCACCGGGCCTCGCCACAGTGGCAGATCTGCAAGCGTTCGACCTCGACGGTAAACAGGTCGGGGGGGTATCGGGAGAAGCCTATACCGAGCGGTTTATCCACGCCCGAATCTTCAAGGCGCGGCCCGACGTGAACAGCGTGGTGCATGCCCATACGCCGTCTTTGATCACATTCTCAGTCAGCGATATCCCGCTACGCCCCGTCACGACCGCTGGACTTTTTGCCGGGGATGGCGTGCCGATCCATGCCAATGGTTTGGTAGGCGAGGGCATCCACGACATGCCTGTGGGCGATAGTCTCGCGGCAAAACTTGGGGGCAAGGTGGCGGTGCTGATGCGCGGCCACGGGGCCGTGATTGTCGGCCAAACTGTGCGCACGGCTGTGGGTCGTGCGATCGGCCTTGACCTGAATGCGCGCGAGCAGATCAACCTGTTCTCCATGCCCGGCAAGATCGACTACCTCGTCCCGCCACCCGGAGCCGGTAAGGCTTCCGGAAACTATGACCGCGAATGGAGCTGGTGGATGCACCAGCTCGACTCCCACTAACTAACCCGGACTGTCTGGCCTGACCTGTGAATGGAGACCCTCAAATGAAAGCCATCCTTTCGAGCGCCGCGATGCTCCTATTCGCGGTCCCCCTAGTGGCCGCGGCCCAGACTGTGCCGACGGTTATCTCGACCAGTGCGCCGGAGATTCCGTTCGATGGTGCGGACGCCCTGCAGCTTCCACCGAACATGTACCTCGGCGAACTGCCCGGCCTCGACGGCGAACAACCCGACCTATGACGACGCCCATACGCCTTCTCGGGTCTATCTAGACGGGTCGGTTACCTACACCTTCCGCAACGAGGGCGCTAAGCGTTGGCAGGCCTACATCAACGTGAAGAACATCCTCGACAAGGATCCGCCGCCGATGCCGATCAACACCTATTGGACAGCCAACACCAATACTGGCGTGTACGATTATCTGGGCCGCGTGTACCGGGCCGGCGTCCGCATCAAGTTCTAAATATTGTCAAGTGAGGCGGGCAAAGCAGCGCCGGAGGGCAGCACGCCTGCGCGCACTAAATAAGACTACGGTCCGCGATCACGCTTAAACTAATGTCTAAGGCCGACAAAGCGCGTTGGCCGCTAAGGTCCTTTCCAACGCCGGAGGTGCCGACAAAACAAAAAGGACCGGCATCGGTCCAATAGAGGGAACGCAGATGCGACAAATTATGTCCCCACGGTTCGGAATCAGCCGGGCTGCTCGACGCCCCTCATCTGCCGCCCCACTGCTCGGCAAGCTGCTCCTTG
>CAISYT010000164.1 GCA_903889785.1 uncultured Caulobacterales bacterium | reverse complement strand
AGCAGGGTCGGACGGCCGCTGGTGAAGTGATCCATCACTGCGGCCAGAACCGGTGCCTTCAGGTGCGACCATTCGCGGCCTTCGGACTTGCCGACAGTCAGGAAATCATTGCCCAGATAGACCTTGGTCACCCCATCGAGGGCGAACAGGGCGCTGGCCAGGGGTGAGCGCGCCGCAGCCTCGGCGTTAGGAAACTCCATGCCGCCATCCTCAAGCACGGCGCGGCCGGGCATGAACTTTAGTACCTGCGGGTTGGGCGTGGTCTCAGTCTGGATGAACATGGCAGATAGATGGAGCCGAATGGCTTTTTTCGCAAGCTTTGGGGCCCTTACGCCCCCCAGAACCCCACCCGCTTACGCACCTCGTCAACCACGGGGCGAGCGATTTGGCGGGCGCGGGCAGCCCCGGTGGCCAGGATGGAGTCGATCTCGCCCGGGTCAGACAGGTAATCCTTCAGCCTCGCGGTGACCGGACCCATGGTGGAGACCATGACCTCGGTTAGGGCGGGCTTGAAACTGCCAAAGCCCTGGCCCGCGTACTGGGCCAGAACCTCGGCCTTGGTCTGGTTGGCAAGGGCGGCATAGATACCCACGAGGTTGTCGGCCTCTGGGCGCGTCGCAAGATCTTCCAGGGTCTCTGGCAGGGGGGCCGCATCGGTGCGGGCCTTTCGGATCTTCTGGGCGATCGCGTCTGCGTCGTCGGTCAGGTTGATGCGGCTATAGTCGCTTTCATCCGACTTGCTCATCTTGGCCGCGCCGTCACGCAACGACATCACACGCGCGCCTGGCCCTTGCACCAAGGGTTCGGGCAAGGGGAAAAAGCCGGGGGCATCGAAGTCGTGATTGAACTTGGCGGCAATGTCGCGGGTCAGTTCGAGGTGCTGCTTCTGGTCCTCGCCAACCGGCACGTGGGTCGCCTTATAGACCAGGATGTCCGCGGCCTGCAGCACGGGGTAGGTGTAGAGGCCCACGGACGAGCGCTCCTTGTGCTTGCCGCTCTTTTCCTTGAACTGGGTCATGCGGTCGAGCCAGCCGAGCCGCGCGACACAGTTGAACACCCAGGCCAGTTCGGCGTGTTCGGGCACGGCCGATTGCGGGAAGATGGCGGCCTTGGCCGGATCAAGACCGGCAGCCAGATAGGCGGCGGCGATTTCACGGGTCTGGGCGGCCAGCTTGGCCGGCTCTTGCCAGACAGTGATGGCGTGCAGGTCGGCCACAAAGATGAAAGTCGGCTGCACATGCTGCAGCCGGGCGAACTTCACGAGCGCGCCCAGGTAGTTACCAAGGTGCAGGGCACCAGAGGGCTGCACGCCGCTAAGCACCCGTTGAGGGCCGGAATAGTCGGCGCCAGAAACACCAGGAGAGGGTTGGTCGGTCATGACAAATATCTTCTGACAAGGGCGACGTAAGTCGTGCGCACGACAGGTGCGGCTTAGCCGAGCGGCCCGGCTAGGGCAATCAGGCACCGGCTGGCGTATTGCCCAGGTCGTCGTCGCCCAGCCCCTCGCGTCGGCGCAGCGCCGCCTTGATCTCAGCCAGTTTCAGCCCGCCACTGGCAAACAGCAGGGGCGGATAGGCCAAGACTGCGCCGATGAAGGTCAGGGCGATGGCAATCTCCTTGGCCGCAACACTCTTGCCGTGCCAGCGGATGACCTGAAATGGGGCCTCGATTAGGGCACGCCAATGTCCGGCGGCCCCCAGTAAGGCGGCCAGAACCGCTGTGGCCGCCGCGATCCGCGCGAGTCGCGACCAGGCCGCTAAGCTGGGCGCATAGTCACCGCGTTTGGCTAGGGTGAAGGCCATCTGGCCAACGTTGATCCAGGAGGCCAGGGCTGTGGCGGCGGCGATACCGCTGACCCCAATAAGCTTGAACAGGACCACTCCGGCCGCGATATTCACCGCCATGGAAATCAGCGCGAAACGCATCGGCGACTTGGTGTCCTGCCGCGCGAAGAAGGCCCGCGAATAGAGCTGTTGCAGCACGAAGGCCGGCACGCCCAGGCCGTAAAAGAACAGCGCGCCGGCGGTTTGCTGGGCGTCGAACAAGGTGAACTGCCCGCGAACATATAGGGCGTCGGCCAGAAACAGCGGGATCGCCGCCATGGCGGCGGCGGCCGGCAAGGTCAGGGCCATGGCGAAGGTGACGGCCTGATCCATCGCGCCCTGCGCCTCAACCGCATCCTTGACGTAGACCGCGCGAGACAGACGCGGTAGCAAGGCTACCCCGATGGCGACGCCCACCAAGCCCAGCGGCAGCTGATAGAGCCGGTCGGCTGTGGCCAGCCAGGTACGGCCGCCGTTGACGAAACTGGCCAGGTTGGCGCTGACGAAAATGTTAAGCTGTACGGCACTGGCGGCGATGGCACCCGGCACGGCGCGCGCCACCAGGGCCTTCACCTCCGGGGTGAGATGCGGCAGGCGCCAGTGCACCTTTGCCCCGGTCTGCTTGACGCCCCAGGCCAACAGAGCCGCTTGGAATATGCCGGCAGCGATGACCGAGATCGAACAGGCAATGGCCGCATGCACTGGATCGTGTTGCGGGATCACCGCGACCAGCAAGCAGAGGTTCAAGAGGATGGGGGCGGCACCCGAGAGCACGAACCGCCCGCGTGCATTCAGCACCCCCGAGAGGTGGGCGACGATAGCCATGCATGGCAGGTAAGGCATGGTGATCTGGGTCAGAAGAACCGCCAGCTTGAACTTGAGCGGCTGGTCGACGAAGCCGAAATTGATCGCATACATCAGCCACGGCATGGCCAGTTCGCAGACCAGGGTGATCAGGATGGTCGCTGCGGCCAGGGTGGCCATGGCGTCACCGGCCAGTTCGTCGGCAACCGCCTCGCCGTCTTTTTCGAGAGACTTGGCATAGGCCGGTACGAAGGCGGCCGCGAAGGCCCCCTCGGCAAAGATGCGGCGGAACAGGTTGGGAAAGGCGAGCGCTGTCTGGAAGGCGTCGGCCGCTGGGGTCAGGCTCGCACCCAGTTTGGCGGTGATAAAAATATCGCGGGCGAAGCCAAGCAGTCGGCTGACCAGGGTCAGGCCGGAATAGATCATGAAGTTGCGGATCATCCCGCCGCCGCGCTTCGCGGACGACGGGTCAGGGCTTTTTGAAATCATGGCCACCTAGCGGGCCGCACTGGCGCGCGCACGTTGCAGGCGCGATCGGGCCGCGTCTTCCGGCCAGTCGATGGAGGCCAGTAGGCTGGCCTTGAGGGTAGCGATGCGCTTGGCGTCGGTCAGTTTGCCGCCGTCCAGGGTCTGCACATAGAAGGCGTCAACCGCCCGCTCGCCATAGTTCTCGATGTGGGCGGACTGGATCGACAGGCCGGCTCGGGCCAGAATCCGGGCCAGGGCCTCCATCAGCCCGGCGCGGTCGCGACCCGAGGCTTCGATGACAGTAGAATGGTCCGACGAGTCATTATCAACCGCCACGGACGGCGCGATCGAGAAGGCCGCGGCCCGGCCCAGTTCGTAGGGGCGGGGCGTCTCCAAGGTGGCCGTCTCGCCGCGCGCTGCGGCTTCCAGCGTGGTGACCAGCTTCTGCAACACACGCGGATTGTCAGATCCGAATGGATCGCCGGCGACATCCTGCACATAGAAGGCGTCGAGCGCCTCGCCGGTTCGAGAGGTGAACACCCGGGCCCCGACAACGTTGGCACCCAGACTGTTGATGGCCAGCGATAGGTCCGCGAACAGGCCCGGCCGGTCACGCGCAGAAACCACGACTTCGGCGGCATTGTGAGCCCGATCGATGCGGGCCTCGGCCGCCGCGCCCGCGCCCATTGTGGCTCGGCGTGAAAGCATCGCATGGGCGGCCAGCTGACCGGTCTGGAAGGCAATAAAATAGGCATCTTCAAGCTGGGCGGCCCATTCCGTTGCTTCAGGATCGGCCGCGATCACGGCCTCGCGCGCCTGGGCGGCGAGTTCCGATTGGTGACGGCGCACATTGGCTGCGCCTTCAGAGCCGCGTCCGCCACGGAACACGGCTTCTGTCGCCGCATAGAGCTCGCGCAGCAGTTGGCCCTTCCAGCCATTCCAAACCCCCGGCCCCACGGCACGGATATCGGCCACGGTGATGACCAGCAACATCCGCAGGCGTTCTGGATTCTCAACGATATTGGCGAAGGCGGTCACCGTGCCTGGATCGGCCACGTCGCGCTTCTGGGCGAAGTCACTCATCACCAGATGGTGTTCCACCAGCCAGGCAATCAAATTGATCTTGGCGGGATCGAGCCCCATACGCTCGCCCACGGCACGCGCCGCCCGTGCGCCGCCGATCTCCTGACCGTCAGGCCCTCCCTTGCCGGTGTCGTGCAACAGCATGGCCAGAAACAGGCTCTCGCGATCGTCAATCAGGGGCATAATCGATACCGACAGCGGATGCTCATCCATCAACCGTCCGGCGACGATGTCGCCAATTGTGCCGACAGCCCGCAGCGTGTGCTCGTCCACCGTATAGGAATGATACATGTTGAACTGCATCTGGGCGACGATGCGCCCAAACTCCGGGATGAACCGGCCCAGCACCCCGGCCTCGTTCATCAGGGTCAGGATGCGGTAGGTGTCGCGCCCGTGAGCCAGCACGTCGAGGAAGGCCCGCACCGCCCCCGGGTCTTTGCGCACCCGAGCGGTGATCAGGCCAAGACTGCGCGTCACGGCGGTAAAGGCCTGCGGGTGGATATCGAGGTCGCGCTGGTCGGCAATCTTGAACAGGCGGATCAGATCGACCGGATCGCCCTCGAATGTCGACGGATCCTCGATGTTGAGTCGGCCGTTTTCCTCGAAGAAGCCTTCATGATCGAGCAGCTTGCGCCGGGTCTTGCCCGAGCGCGGCAGGAACCGCGATAGGCCGCGCGGCTCGCACTTCAGGTGTTCGGCCTCGAGGCTGGCGGTGAAGGTGCGGGTCAGGGCCCCGACCTCCTTGGCGATCAGGAAATAACGCCGGGTGAACCGCTCGACCGCCGGCTGGTCGGCACCGCTTCGGGTGCGGTCGCCATAGCCCATGCGGCGAGCGATTTCAGGCTGCAGGTCGAAGGTCAGGCGCTCTTCGGGGCGACCGGTGGAGAAGTGTAGGTGGGCCCGCACAGCGTGCAGGAAGTCGAGCGCGCGATGGAAGGTGCGCCGCTCGCGGTCGTCGAACATGTCGAGGCTGAAGACATTGTCGCTGCTCACGCCATGCAGGTATTCGGCGATCCAGATCAGGGTGTGCAGGTCTCGCAGGCCGCCCTTCCCCTCCTTGACGTTTGGCTCGACCATGTAGCGGCTCATGCCGGTGCGGGCATGCCGCTCGTCGCGCTCATGCAGCTTGGCGGACACGAAGGCGGCGGCCGAACCGGGCGACTTGGTAACCTCGTGGCCGAACCGCTTGACCAAATCGGCACCGAGCGCCTCGTCACCGGTCAGGCGTCGTGCCTCAAGAATCGAGGTGCGGATGGTGAAGTCGGCCTTGGAAAGCTTGATACATTCCTCGACTGTTCGCGAGGCATGCCCGACCTTGAAGCCCAGGTCCCACAGGGCATAGAGCATATATTCAATCACGCTCTCGGCGTGCGGGGTCTGTTTGTAGGGACGCAGGAACAGCAGATCCAAGTCGCTGTAAGGGGCCAGGGTGCCGCGGCCATAGCCGCCTACCGCCAGCAGGCAAAGCCGTTCGCCTTCGGTCGGATTGCGCGCGCGGAACACGTGCACTGTGGTGAAGTCATACAGGGCCGTGACGACCTCGTCGGTGACGCCGCTCAAGAGCCGCGCAGTCTCTATGCCACCAGCACCGTTTTCCAGCCGCTCCTTGGTGATCATCCGCCCGCGAAATAGCGCCTGGCGCAGGATATCCAACGCACGACGGCGTTGCTCGGCCTCATCGCCCAAGGCGTCGAGCGCCGCCGCAGTCAGGCGCGCGCGCAGGGCGTAGCCGTCGACCACATGCTCGAGCTTGGTAGGTTTTAGGCGGCGGGGCATTCGGCCTTCAGCTTAGCGATGTTCGCCGACCCATATAAGGCCCCGCGCGCCTTGTCGCAGCCAAACCGGCGCGATGGTCAGAAAGTGGGCGGGCATATTTTCAACGTCATCCCGGACAAGCGGCACCAGCCGCGCCGATCCGGGACCCAGAGGCCGGCGCACCTCGCGCTGGGTCCTAGCTTTCCGCTTCGCTGTGGCCGGGATGACGGACGTTAGCGGTGATCGTCAGAGCAACAGTTTGAGCCGGTAGAGTGTGTCCAGCGCCTCGCGCGGGCTAATGTGGTCGATTTCCAGGTCTGCCACCGCCTTGGCCACCGCACTATTGGCGACCGGGTCGGGCGCGACCTCCTCGGCGAAGGCGGCAAACAGCGGCAGGGCGTCGAGCCCGGTCTGCGACCGTCCTTCCCGCTCCAGCCGGTCTAGCACTTCGCGGGCGCGAATCACCACCGGCATGGGCACACCCGCCAGCTTAGCCACCTGCACCCCATAGGATCGGTCGGCTGGGCCTTCCTGCGCCTCGTGCAGGAACACCAGTTCGCCATTCCACTCGCGTGCTTTCATCGACAGGTTGGAGAGGTGGCTCAGACGCCCCTCCAACTGGGCCAGCTCATGATAGTGGGTGGCGAAGAGGGCGCGGCAGCGGTTGGTTTCATGCAGGGCCTCGACACAGGCCCAGGCAATCGCCAGGCCGTCCCAGGTTGCGGTGCCCCTACCGATCTCATCCAGGATCACCAGGCTACGTGGCGTCGCCTGCACCAGGATTGCGGCGGTCTCGACCATCTCCATCATGAAGGTGGAGCGGCCACGCGCCAGGTCATCGCCCGCGCCGACGCGGCTGAATAGCTTGTCGACCACGCCCAGGCGCAAGCGCTTTGCCGGCACGAAACAGCCCGCCTGGGCTAGCACCGCCAGGAGGGCGTTCTGGCGCAGGAAGGTCGATTTTCCAGCCATGTTCGGCCCGGTAACGATCGTCAACCGCGCGCCCACGGCTCCGTCTGCGTCCAGCCGGCAATCGTTGGGCGTATAGGGTTCGCCGGTGCGCTTGACCGCCGCCTCCACCACCGGATGGCGCGCGGCCTCGGCCTCAAAGGCTAGGGATGCATCAATCTTTGGCCGCACCGCACCGCAGTCGGCGGCCCATTCGGCAAGGGCGCTGGCGACATCGAGCGCG
Organism: uncultured Caulobacterales bacterium; assembly: GCA_903889785.1. Lineage (GTDB taxonomy): Bacteria > Pseudomonadota > Alphaproteobacteria > Caulobacterales > Caulobacteraceae > Caulobacter. The sequence continues at coordinate 3,560 of CAISYT010000164.1, read as the reverse complement.
GCCAGGGCGGCAGCGGCCTGCTGAATCGGTGCGCTAAGCGCGACGGCCTGTTCGCGCCATGTCTCAAAGGTCGCCACCTCGATCCCCAGCGCCCGCTCGCCGGCGGCGGCGATCTTGGCGTCCAGGTCGGCGAGTTCAACAGTGGTAAACCGCACCTGGTTGGCCAGGGTCTGGCGGTGGATGAAGGTCGCATTGAGCGGAGCCTGCAGAAGCGGGTCGGCCTTGCCACCGGTAGCCTCGACGAAATAGCCCAGCACGGCGTTGTGGCGCACCTTCAAGGGCACGCCGCTCAAGGCCATCAGCGCCTGCTCCAGCTCAAGGATCACGCGGCGGCTGTCATCGCGCAGCGAGCGCGCCTGATCGAGTTCGGGGCGGACGCCGACCGCGACAAAGCCGCCGTCGCGGACTTGGGCCGGCAAGTCGGGGCCGAGCCCCTCACGCAGGTCGGCAAGATAGGCGGCTAGCTCCGGATTTAAAGATACGGTCAGGCGTCGCAGCGCCGCATCGATATTGGCGGGCGGGGTATTCAAGGCGTCTGTCGACGACCGCGCCAGGGCGGCCAGGGCCTCGCCGCAATGAAGGGCATCGCGCAGGATGCCAAGGTCGCGCGGTCCGCCGCGACCCAGACTAAGCCGCGAGAAGGCCCGCTCCAGATCGCCGGCGCTCTTGAGCCCCTCGCGCACACGCTGTCGCAGATCATAACGCTCAAAGAACCATTCGACGGCGTCCAGCCGCCGGTCGATCCGCGCCGGGTCCAGCAGAGGCCGCGCCAGACGGGCGGCCAGAAGCCGCGCCCCGCCGGAGGTGACCGTGCGGTCGATCGCACCCAGCAGCGACCCTTCGCGCGAACCGGACGTGCTGCGTTCGATTTCCAAACTGGTGCGCGCGGCCGGGTCTATGGCCATGACCTCGCCCTGGGCGGTACGGCGGGGTGGGCGCAGGGCGGGAAGCTTACCAGCCTGGGTGATTTCGAGGTGGGCGGCGATCAATCCGAGTGCGCTGATCTCGGCGGCGGAGAAATCTCCAAAACTGTCCAGCGAAGCCACGCCGTAGAGGCGCTGCAGGCGGGAACGACTTGCATAGGGTTCGGCCAGAGCGCTGGCCATGGGCTGCACAAGACCGCCGATGGTCTTGAGCGCGGCGCTCAGGGTTTCATCGGCGAACAGCCGGTCCGGGACCAGCACCTCCGCAGCGCCGAGGGACGCCAAGGCCGCTGCAATGCCGCTGGGCTCGACGCTCAGCACCTCGACATCGCCCGTCGAGATGTCCACGCTGGCCACCGCCGCCGTACCAGCTCGCACCGCCAAGGCGGCCAGGCGGTTTGATCCGCACGCATCGAGCAGGCTGTCTTCGGTGAGCGTGCCGGGCGTCACCACCCGCACCAACGCGCGCCGCACGATGGATTTCGAGCCGCGTTTGCGCGCCTCAGCCGGGCTTTCCATCTGCTCGCAGACGGCGACCTTGAAGCCCGAACGGATGAGCTTGGCCAAATAGGCCTCAGCCGCATGCACCGGCACGCCGCACATCTGGATCGGGCCACCGTTGTGCTGGCCTCGCGCGGTCAGGGCAATGCCCAGGGCGGCGGACGCCTTCACCGCGTCTTCGAAGAACAGCTCGTAGAAATCGCCCATGCGGAAGAACACCAGGGCGTCGGGCTGTTGCGACTTGGCCTCGAAGAACTGCGCCATCACCGGCGTAGCGCCGGTGGCGTCAAAGGCTTCAGGAAGCGGGGTGGCGGCGTCGTCCATTGGCCGGAGTTTTAGCCTAGTTTTTCCCAGAACTTCTTAGCCTTGCCGCCGAATTTAGCCGACTGCGGGTGCTGCTGATCGCCGCAAAGCCCGGCAAGCTCACGCAACAGTTCCTTCTGACGGGCGTTGAGCTTGGACGGTGTCTCAACGAACAGCTCCACCACCAAATCGCCACGCTGGCGCGGGTTGCGCAGACTGGGCATGCCGCGACCCTTGACCCGCACGGTGTGGCCGGTCTGTGCGCCTTCGGGGATCTTGATCATCACCTTCGGCTTGCCATCACAGTTTTCACCCCCCAGCAGACAAGGGGCCTCAATCTCGCCCCCTAAGGCCGCTGTGGCCATGGGTGCAGGCAGGGTACAGAGCAGATCCAGACCATCGCGCTCGAACAGGTCGTGGTTTTCAACCGACAGGAAGATGTAGAGATCACCCCTCGGGCCACCGCGACCACCCGCATCGCCCTCGCCCGCTAGGCGGATGCGCGAGCCATCGTCTACACCGGCCGGAATCTTGACCTGCAGGGTGCGCGTCTTACGGATACGGCCCTGGCCATGACAACTCGGGCACGGGTCAAGGATCAGCTGCCCCGCGCCGCCGCAGCGCGGACAGGTGCGTTCGATCTGGAAAAAGCCCTGAGAGGCGCGCACTCGCCCAGCACCGCCGCAGCCGCCGCAGACCGTGGGCTGGCTACCCGGCTTGGCACCCCGACCCTCGCAGGGCTCGCAGGTGATGGAGGCTGGCACATCAATTTCCACCTCGGCCCCAGCATAGGCCTGTTCCAAGCTGATCTCGAGATCATAGCGCAGGTCATCGCCGCGCGAGGGGCCACGGCGCTGTTGCTGGCCCTGCCGACCACCGCCGAACATATCGCCAAAGGCCTGGCCAAACACTTCGGAGAAGATGTCGTTCACGTCGGCAAAGCCGGGGCCGCCGCCACCCATGCCGGCATTGCCGTTCACCCCGGCATGGCCGAACCGGTCATAGGCCGCCCGTTTCTGCGGGTCGGATAGGACCGAATAGGCCTCGTTGCATTCCTTGAACCGGCTCTCGGATTTCTCACAGCCGGGGTTGCGGTCGGGGTGGCATTCCATGGCCGCCTTGCGGAAGGCGGCTTTGATCGCGTCGCCTTCGCAACCTTTCGACAGCCCCAGGATCTCGTAATAGTCGCGCATCGGATCAGGACCGGTCCGTTAAGCTTGCAGAAGAATGAGAAATGGTAGCGCCCCCGCCCAGCTGCAAGCCGCAACGGCGCAGGGATGGGGGCATTGCCTTCGCGGTCACGGCGACATTCCCCAGGGCCTTATCGCCTGAGATTTGGACCGCGACCATTCGGCGAGACGTCAAGACTCGGAAGCCGTATTAATTGGGCTTGTTGTCGTCGACTTCCTCGAACTCGGCATCGACGACGCCGTCATCGGCCTTGGCGGCCGGCTCCTCAGCGCCGGCTTCACCGGAGCTCTGAGCCTTGTACATGGCCTCGCCCAGCTTCATCGAAGCCTGAATCAGGGCCTGGGTCTTGGTGTTGATCTCAGCCGCGTCCTCGCCGTCCTTGATGGCTTTCAGGTCGGAGAGCGCAGTCTCGATCGCCGTCTTTTCGTCGCTGGTCACCTTGTCCCCGTACTCAGCCAGGGCTTTTTCAGTGGAGTGCAACGCCGCGTCGGCCTGATTCCGGGCCTCGACAACCGACTTACGCTTTTCATCCGCGGCCTTATTGGCCTCGGCCTCTTGCACCATCTTTTCGATATCCGCGTCGGAGAGGCCGCCGTTGGCCTGGATGCGGATCGACTGTTCCTTGTTGGTCGCCTTGTCCTT
>CAISYT010000163.1 GCA_903889785.1 uncultured Caulobacterales bacterium | reverse complement strand
GGCAGCAGTTCGACGGTAATCAGGGTGTCGATCCCGAGGGCACGGGCTATGGCGAGGGCCGCGCCCCGTGCAGGCGGCGGAGTAGCGGTCGCGCCCGCCGAAGGACCAGTCGGCGAGGGCGCGGAGACGTTTTTTTCGGCGTCCAGGATCAGACCCTTGGCGACGTATTGTGTCTGGAAGGCCTCGAAGACCGGCCAGATTTCTAAAAGGGCGTTGATGCCTTCGGGGGAGATCGGCAGGGCATTGCCATCTTCGTCGCCCACCCCCTCCCAGTCCAGCACCGCGCGGCGGGCGACGGACTTGGCCATGGCAAGCGCCAGTTCCTCGCGGGATGCGGTCTCTGGGAGGGTCTCGATAGCCTGATCTGCGCGGGCCGAGACCATCAAGGCTGTCGTGAGGGGGGCGACCTGAACCCGCAAGTCCGGCGCAAGGGTCAGCCAATCTGGCGCAGAAGTCATGTTCAGTCTGATCATGGTTCAATATCCCACAACGGTGTTGACGAGGACGGCGGTGCACAGGCGCGCGGGACTTGCCGCCTTTGCGGCTTGCCAATCAAACGTGGCCTGAATGCCCTGCGGGCCCGGGATCTCGATCCGGGGGCGCGGCAGGTAAACGGCATGCACCGTAAAAGTGAAGCTTGCGCTGGCCCCAAGGCTCCAGGCGAAGACCAACTCGCAAGGGGTCCCATCCAAGGCTTGGGTGATCAAGGTTGTGTCGGCAAAACGCACCTCCATCCGTCCGGTGAGCGCCGCCATGCCAGGATCGGCTCCCTCAATCTTGCCATCAGCGCGGATGGTTTCAATGCGGTCGAGCCCGTTGGAGTAGGTCACTTCGGCAGAGATGATATTGCCAAGGGCAGCACCATTGCGGGTGATCGATCCGTTGAAATGCCCGAACCTTTGCAACGCCAGCGCAGTCGTCGTGCCCGCCGCAGTGGCCACGGCCAAAGTTTCGCCTTGAGCGACCAATCGTGCCGTGGCGGTCAAAAGCCCCGACCGCCCCATCTGCCAGGACAGCTGATCGCACATACAACCGGTATACATCGCATAGCGCGGCACTTCGGGCATGGCCGTCTCGATGGCCATGCTCGGCAGCGTCCAGTTGCCGGACTGGAAGGTGTGGGTCTTTGTCGTAGTGCCAGAGGTTGTGGGGGCCCCGAAGGTCGCCTTGAGCCACAATCCAAGATTTTCGACGTCGATCGGCACCACGACATCGCCGTCAGCGGTGACCGCGTCCTTGATCGGGGCCAGTGGGTCGCGTCCCTGGCCCAAAAGCTCCGAGGCGATTAACGGTTGCTCCGACCCCAGCGTCGTGCTGGCGAAGGGCACTGTCCTAAACCCCGTGGTCGGGGCGGTGCCATAGACGGTTTCGAAGGCAAGCGCCATTTGCGCCCGCGCCCCATGGGCTCGTGCCATATCTTACTCCTGTATATCCCGCGTCACCCAAAGAGTGCTCGCCCTATCTAAAGAGGTTTTGCGGCTGCCAACCGCATCCTGAGATCATGCCGCCATGATGCTCAAATCCCAAAAACCCCGCCCGGCGCGATTTATCCAGATCCTGCCAATCTGTGCTCTCATCCTCGCCTCCATGATCTTCGCGACCGTCACGCAGCGCGCAACAGCCGATGACTTGGGCACCATTGAGGCCCGCGTGGCGCGGGTGGTCGATGGCGATACGTTCAAGCTATCCGGTCAGTCGCAAAGCATTCGCGTCTGGGGTCTGGATGCGCCCGAACGCAACAAGGCGGGCGGTTCTGCCGCCACTGCAGCCTTGAATGCGCTGATTTCGGGTCAAACCCTGCGCTGCGCCGTCGTTGACATCGACCGGTACCAACGCCTTGTCGGCCAGTGCTTTCTGCCCGATGGCCGCGATATCACCGCGGCCATGATCATGACCGGAACGGCCACAGAGTATTGCCGCTATTCCAAAGGATTTTACGGCACCTGTTGAGACGATGGTGGACCTGCGCCGACTAGGGCCAGCGGTAACTTTGCGCTGATCTTATATTGCCTGCAGTCCTATCTTCCCCGCGCAGCCCTAATTTTGCTTTATCGTGCCGTCGGCGATAGGAAACCCCAAGCCGTGTAGACTGTGTGATCTTTTGGAGGTGCGGCAATGTCTGACGAAGCCTTAGCAACCGTTTTCATCATTGTCGGCGTCTTCTTTGCTTTCTGGCTCTACATCCTACTGCCAGCAAACATGGCTGCGGCGCGAGGGCG
>CAISYT010000162.1 GCA_903889785.1 uncultured Caulobacterales bacterium | reverse complement strand
CCTGACCGCCGCTGGCCGAGCCAATGTCGGCATCATGATCGACAGCTTGCATTTCGACCGTGCGGGGGTCTCACCGGATGAGATCGACCGCTATTCGCAAAGCTGGTTCCGATACATCCAACTCTGCGATGCGCCGAAGAAGAAGCCAGCGGACCTGTATGGCCTGCTCTATGCGGCCCGTGAGGAACGGCTTTTCCCCGGCGAGGGCGAGCTCGACCTACTGAGTGTGCTGGCCCATCTCCCGAAGAACCTGCCTGTGGCGCTGGAAATCCCGACCGAGACCCTCTCGTTCACGGAGTCCCCCGAAGCGCGCGCGCGCCTTGCGAGAGTGGCCGCTGAGACGGTGTTAAAAGCCGCCGACTGGTCTTAGCAGGATGGATAATAGCGAACTGCGGATGGGCCCCATGGAGTGGGCTCTGCTGGTCGGGCTATCCCTCTGCTGGGGGTGTTCGTTCCTGTTCTTCAAGGTGCTGATGGCCACCTTGCCGATCTTTACCGTCGTGTTGTGCCGGGTTGGCGTCGCTGCGGTGATCCTGAACCTGCTCATGCTGCTGTTGCGCCGGCCATTGCCATTAGACGCGAAGGTATGGCGGCAGTTCTTCGTGATGGGTTTCCTCAACTGTATAGGCACATTCACCCTTACGGCCTGGGCGGTGAGCCATATCCAGAGCGGGCTCGCCTCCATCCTAAACGCCAGCGCCCCGGTGTCGGCAGTACTCCTTGGCCATGTCCTGACCGCTAACGAACAGCTGACGTCTCAACGCCTTCTGGGTGTGGTGGCCGGACTTTGCGGCGTGGCGATCCTGATCGGTCCAGCGGCGCTGCGCCACCTGGGTGGCAACGAGATGTGGGCACAGTTGGCCTGTTTGCTCTCAACGGTATTTGCGGCCATGGCCGCAATCTATGGCCGCCGTTTCAGTGGCCTACCCCCGCTCACCGTGGCCACTGGGCAGGTTACGGCCGCGACAGCCATGGTGCTGCCGTTCGTGCTGGTTTTCGACCGGCCATGGACACTGGCAGCACCTACGGTCGGTCTTTGGATCGATATTCTGGGGTTCGCCGTCATCTGTTCGGTGTTCGCCTACCTGCTGTTCTTTCGGCTGCTGGCCTCGGCGGGGGCAACCAATCTGCAATTGGTCACCTTCCTGATCCCGGTGGTGGCGCTTTTTCTGGGCTGGATCGTGTTGGGTGAGGCGGTCGCCCCGAGGTCTTATCTGGGGATGGCGGTCATCGGCCTTGGCCTCTTCCTGATCGATGGCCGAGCCATTCGCTACCTGCGCTTCCGACCGGAGACCGGATAGAAAAAGGCCGGCCCAGCGCTGTGCTGGACCGGCCCAAGTCTTGCCACGACCCGCGGCACTGTGTGCAGGATCGTGTCCTGAAAACCTAGTCGCGGGTTCCACGCGCAGGTGTCGCCACCGAAGCGGCAGGGTTTACAGTGTTGTGGAACGCCCAGCGTGCGGTGGGCATGGCCTGAGCCACACTAGCGGTGGTGTCGATGGCTAGCAGTTTTTCGCCGTCGGCCTTCCAAGCTGGCCACTGCATGACCCCGGTCGTAGGGCTGCCTGTGTTGGCGAATGCGATCAGGGATGCCGTCATATCTTCTGACAGCTTGCGATCTTCCGGTGCCCAGTTGCGGGTGGGGCGGAACATGTTCAGAGCGTCCTGGGTGCCGAACCAGTAGGGCACGTCGGAGGTATGATAGGCCCCGATGAGATCTGGACGGTCAGCCGGCAAGGCCGCCGGGTTGAACGGCTGGACGTGCACCAAGTCATAGATAAACACCGGCGCGTTGCCCCACTTTCCTTGAGCGACCGCCCAGTTGCGGGCCCCCTTACCCACCATGCCTTCGCGCGCAGCGGCGCGGCCCATGGCGTTGACGTCGGCCGGGGTGCTGGCGGGATAGAGCTTGAGGAATTCGGCCCCGCGCGGCCCATATAGGCGG
>CAISYT010000161.1 GCA_903889785.1 uncultured Caulobacterales bacterium | reverse complement strand
GCTGCCGTCGGCACGGCGTCCTGAAAAGCCGGGGCAAGCGAATACATGTCGTCGCCATTGCTGCCAAAGCCGTGCAGCAGCACATAAAGCCACTTGGCTGGAGCCTTGGGAGCACGCCGCCGGGGGCCGTTGATCTCCGCCGCGCGGGCGGTCGATGCGGTCAGAAGGGCCGCCGCAGCTGAAAATCCAAGTTCGCGCCGGTTCATGAGGCGTCTTCTCCCTAGCGTTTATCCGCCACAGGATCGGCCAGGGTCCAGGCCCTGGCAAGCCGCTGTCGTGGTGCGTGAATGACGTTCGCCGAGGGAAGACTTGAGCGGCTGGCCCTAGGCCGCGACGCGGGCCAGGTCGTTGCGGCGCGCGATCAAGTCGAGCACTTCGCCCATGCCAAAGTCCGGGTCGGCGTCATGCAGGGCATCGTAGACGCCCTTGATGAAGGCCAACTCGGCGGGGGTTTTTACCCGCCAGTCCCAACCCGATAGATCACGCGATGGCGAGGCCATGCGGACGGCCGGGAATTGTTTTGGGTGAGTGCGAATATAGGCCGTGGGCGAGAGCGGTGCCGTTACATCACGCGGGAGGGCCGCGGCCTTGATCAGGGCGGAGGTTGTGATCGCCTCGACTTCCAGCCCCCGTGGGTGGCGCTGTGGGTTACGGTTCGACACATAGGTTGCGCCCGACACCTGGGCCAGGCGCATGGCCTCATCGATCAGCGTTGGTTCGACCAGCGGGCAGTCGCCCTTGACGCGCACAATATGGGTGGCGCTGCCAAGCGCTGCGGCGCAGCGCGCAAAACGGTCGAGCAGGTCGGTGGGACTGCCCCGGAAAACGCTAACGCCGCGAGAGACTAGATAGCCCGCCAGGGCGTCGTCGCTGGCCTCGGTGCTGGTGGCCACAATGATGCGCGATAGGCCTCGGCAACGCCGCAGGCGCTCGATCTGGCGCCAGATCATCGGCTCGCCCGCCAAGGGCGCCATGACCTTGCCCGGCATGCGGGTACACGTCATTCGAGCTTGCAGCACGGCAGCGAACATCTGGCGTTTCCTCGAAGACTTTTTCTGATTTTAGAGGCGGTTTCTAGGCGGCGACCCAGCGGCGGGCGTCGAGCGCGGCCGGATCGTCGATGGCCATTTCGTCCCAGTCGAGGTCGGGCGGCGGGCTGGCGGCCGCGGCCACCACGGCATTAAGCTCAGCGGCACTGGTCACGCCGACCAGAACGCAATCGCCTTCCTGGCGTGACAGGGCAAATCCAATGGCAGCCTGCAAAGGGTCACTGCGGCCCTCGGCGATCATGCGGCGCACACGCGAGAGCTGATTGGCAGCGTCCTTCATGGGACCTGGCGCGCGGTCGGGCGGCAGGAAAAGCAGGCTGTTCAAGAAGATCGAGCGCAGGTGCACCTCCACCTGCATACCCGCCACGCGCGCCAGCGAGCCGTCAGCCAGCAGGCGCTGGTCGAGCAGGGAGGCAGGGGCCTGCACAATATCGGGACGGAAGCGGCGGGTCAGGCCGACCGGATCATCGGTCGCATGGGCGCTGATACCGATGCGCTCGAACAGGCCCGCGTCGCGCAGGGTCTGCAGGCGATACCAGGCGGCAGCACCCTGGGGCGAGAAGAGATCTGACGGGGCGTTGACGATGATGCCGTAGGCTCGCTCGACGCCCAGACGGCGCAGGGAGTTTCGGGCCTCGGCCTCGACATAGTCCGGCCCGCGGTCACAGCGGGCGGCGGTGATACACATCTTGAACGGCTGCGGTCGCGGCAAGACTGCGCCGAGCGCGGCCTCGCTGTTAGCGAAGCCGTGCCCAACCTCAAGCACACTCAGGCGTGCGCGGGCAGCGACAGCAAGAATTTCGCGAGCCTCGGCCTGCGGCGAGCGGCCACGCGGACCGGCTGGCTGATCAAGCCCAAACTGGGCGGCGGTTAGTCCAAGCTTCTGCAAGGGAGTATTCATGCGTATGAATTACGCACCAATGCCTAAAGAACCCGTTGCCGCAAAGTTCACGCGCGGTTAACCAGCACGGTTAACGGGCATTAACGATTTTGCGGTTTTAGGGTGGGGTTAGGCCTTCCATTCCCCCGACCGCCCGCCTGTTTTCGACACCAACCGCACATTGCCAATCACCATGCCACGGTCGGCCGCCTTCAGCATGTCGTAGAGCGTCAGGCAGGCGACACTGACAGCCGTCAGCGCCTCCATCTCTACCCCGGTGGGGCCGGTGGTCTTGGCGATGGCGGTAACCTTCAGCCCGCCTTCGCCTTCCGTCACCGCCACGTCGATTTTCGACAGGCCCAAGGGGTGGCAGAGCGGGATCAGGCTAGCGGTCTGTTTGGCGGCCATGACGCCGGCAACCTCAGCCACCGGAATGACCGCGCCCTTCTTGCCCTGGCCCGAAAGCGCCAAGGTCAAGGTCTCTGGTGCCATGGACACAAAGCCCTCGGCAATCGCCTCTCGGGCCGTCGACGCCTTGTCCGAAACATCCACCATGCGCGCCCGGCCTGTGTCATCGAGGTGTGATAAGGGGCTCATCGCTCTAGCAGCCTTGGCAGGATCTCGACCATGTTGCAGGGCATGTGGCGGCTGTCGAGTTGGGCGGCGATCACCTTGTCCCAGCCATCCTTCACCGCCCCGTTGGAGCCGGGCAGGCAGAACACGAAGGTAGAGCCAATAATCCCGGCCACGGCGCGCGACTGCAGGGTGGAGAGGCCGACCGACTGGTAGCTGACCATGTGGAACACCACCGAAAAGCCATCGATCTCCTTGTCGAACAGCGGGCGCACGGCCTCCGGCGTTACATCGCGGCCCGTGAGACCCGTGCCGCCGGTGCTGACGATGGCATCGATCGTGCCCGATGCCGCCCAAGCGCTTACACGCTCACGGATCGCCCCGACCTCATCGGCCACCCAGCCGCGCGCGACAAGCGTATGACCGCCGACCTTAACCCGATCCGCCAGGACCTTGCCCGAGGTGTCGCTCTCCTCGTCGCGGGTGTCAGACACCGTCAGCACAGCGATACGCATGGGCTGGAACGGCAGCTCGGACTTGATCTTGCCGCCAGGGCCGACGCTCGGAAACGGCGGGGCGGGATGGGAAGTGGCTTCGATGCTCATGGGTTTGTTTCCTGGTCCCAGCGCTTAGCGTCGGCGAGGTCCGCAGCCGTTGGCTCGATCCAGCGAGCCCCGTCGGGGCCGAAGGACTTCTTCCACAGCGGCGCTCGGCTTTTGAGGTAGTCCATCACGTGATCGCAGGCTTCCAGAGCCGCACGCCGGTGCGCCGCCGCTGTGGCCACGAACACGATCGGCTGACCCACCTCGACCCGGCCGATGCGGTGCACGATCATCAGATCAATGAGGTCAAAACGCGCCTTGGCGGCGACAGCCATGCCGATAATCGCCATCTCAGTGAAGCCCTCATAGGCCTCTAGCTCCAGGGCCTGCGCCTGTCCGCCCTCATCGCGCACCAATCCGGTGAAACTGACAACCGCCCCGGTGGTGGCGCGCCCAGCACAAAAACCGTTGAGCAAGTGCCCAGGATCAATCGGCTCGGAGGACAGCTGGATCATCTCAGCCACCGCTCAGAGGCGGAAGGAAGGCCACCTCGACCACGCCCAGCAGGGGCGCGTCACCGCGCGTCAGCACCTGATCCACCGCTGCTAATACGCCGGCACCGGCCAGGGCCTCGCCCAAGGCTGGATCCTCGAGGGTCAGCTGCGACCGCAACATCAATAGGCTGGCCGGCAGAACCACCTCCCGCTCACGCCAGCCCGCGACCTCGGCGAGACGTCCAAACAGCAACAGCTTAGCCATCAGCCGCCCGTGACGGACATGTGCCGCGCCACGGCCGGTGCCGCCGCGCGTTCGATATGAAAATCATGGCCCGCTGGCTTGGCCCACAGGGCGGCGCGGATTGCCGGTTCCAGCCCCGCCGCCCCGC
>CAISYT010000160.1 GCA_903889785.1 uncultured Caulobacterales bacterium | reverse complement strand
TCGAGAACATGCCGCCGGTCATCCAGTCTGCTCTGCTTACTCACGTCGCAGGGGTTCGCCATGCCTTCTTCACGCGCGAAGGCGGTGCCTCAAAAGGCCTCTATGCCAGCTTGAACCTAGGGCGGGGCTCGCAAGATGATCCAGCAGATGTCGAAGAAAACCGCGCCATCGCCGCTGGTTTTTTTGGGGCGGAGGCGTCCGACCTCAACACCTGTTTCCAAATTCACTCGACCATCGCGGTGGTCGCTGATGGCGCTTGGGGCGACAGGCGACCGCAGGGCGACGCGGTGATCAGCCAGACGCCGGGCGTGATCTGTGGTGCCTTGAGCGCCGACTGTGCCCCGGTGCTGATTGCCGACGGCCAAGCCGGTATCGTCGCCACAGCCCACGCTGGCTGGCGCGGGGCCCTCGACGGGATCGTGCAGGCCGCCGTGGAGTCCATGGTTGCGTTAGGCGCAGATCCCGGCCGCATGGTGGCCGTCGTCGGCCCCTGTATCGGCCCAGCCTCCTACGAAGTCGGGCTGGAGTTTCTGGAAAAATTCGAGGCCGATGCCCCAGGTTCGGGCCAGTTCTTCCGTCCGGGCCGGAGCGAGGAGAAACGCATGTTCGACCTGCCGGCCTTCGTCCTTGAGCGATTGCGCACCGCCGGAGTGGCCCAGCGCGAATGGACCGGCCACGACACCTGCACAAATGAGGCGCTGTTTTTCTCCAATCGCCGCGCTGTAATGCGCAAGGAAGGCGACTATGGCCGTCTGCTATCAGCGATCAGTTTGGTTTGATGGTTTGTCCCAGGCGGACGCCCTGCTAGAAGCCGCATGACTCACGCAGGGGGCAAGCGACGGAGATGAAACTCCTCACCGGAAATTCCAATCAGCCCCTGGCTCAGGCCATCGCCGATAGCCTGGAAATGAGCCTAACCAAGGCGCAGGTGCGACGCTTCGCCGACAACGAGATCTTCGTCACGATCGACGAGAACGTCCGCGGCGAAGACGTGTTCGTGATTCAGTCGACCAGCTACCCCGCCAACGACAATCTGATGGAACTGCTGATCTGCATTGATGCGCTGAAGCGCGCATCGGCTCAGCGGATTACGGCGGTGATGCCCTACTTCGGCTATGCTCGGCAGGATCGTAAGACCGGCGGCCGCACGCCGATCAGCGCCAAGCTTGTGGCCAATCTTATCGAGCGCGCCGGTGCCGACCGGGTGCTGACCATGGACCTGCACTCGGGCCAGATTCAGGGCTTCTTTGACATCCCAACCGACAACCTCTTCCCCACGCCGCTGTTGGCGGCCGATATTCGCCATCACTACAAGAAGGTGGATGATCTGCTGATCGTCTCGCCGGATGTCGGCGGTGTGGTGCGCGCCCGCGCCCTGGCGTCGCGTCTGGGCGTCGATCTGGCCATCGTCGACAAGCGGCGCGATGGACCAGGCAAGAGCGAGGTCATGAACATTATCGGCGATGTTAAAGACCGCCGCTGCATCCTGTTCGACGACATCGTCGATTCGGCGGGCACCCTGTGCAATGCCGCCAGCGCCATCTTGGCCGCCGGAGCCACGGAGGTCTCCGCCTATGTCAGCCACGGCGTACTGTCGGGCGCGGCGCGCGAGCGTGTGAAATCAAGTGCGCTGCGTGAACTGGTAGTGACCGATTCTATCGAGGGCCCTCAACTGGCCGACAAGGATGGCAAGATCCGTCAGGTGAGCTGTGCCGGCCTGATCGGCGAAGCCATCCGCCGCGTTGCCAACGATGAATCCGTGTCAAAGCTCTTCGACTAGCGGGAGCCTAATCGCATTGGGGAGGCTGACAATCACGGTCGCACCCCGCCACAGCCTTCTGACGCCTGCACTGACGCTCGCCATTTTGCTGACGGCCTGCTCCACACCACCGCAGATGCGGGCCCTGCAGTCGCCACCGCCACTACCAATTCCTTCGGTCAGCCTTTCGCCACGCATCATCGAACAGGCCGGTGCCTATTTGGGCTATGTCGCCCAGGCTAGAACCATCTCCGCCGATTTTACGGCGCCCGACCAGGTCGCCTCTGCCTTGACCCGCGGCGAAAGCTTCGAGCCACAACAACTGCGCCGCGACGCCATCGCCTATGCCGCCATGCTGGCGCTGCAGGATCCCGCCTTCGTCGCCGGAGTCAGACTGTATTTTGCAGACCCAGAGCAGCGACGGCAGGTGATCGCCGAACTTTACAGGAACCCGGCCTATGCGGTCGGCTTCAAGGGCTCCGATAGCGCCGCGGGCCGCATCATCGCCAAGGTTGGCGAAGCCGGAACCCAGATCTACGCCGCCGGCCAGGCCGTCAAACAAGCCGCCTACGACGTGCAGCATCAGGCCTGGTCTAAGGCGGATGTACCCAACCGAGATGAGCGCCTAGCTCGCGCCAAGAGCATTTCCGCTGCAATCATGATGTCGCCACGCGACCCGGTGAGCACCCTGCAGAGAAGCGACAGCAGCATCACCTATCCGGTTGCCCCGCCCTACACCCCGCTGGTGACGCGCGGTCTTGCAGTCGCGGCCCTGGCCGCCCTGGGTGAGGCGGGGGACACGAACGACGGCACCACCATGCTTATGATGGCCGAGCCGGGCACGGACACCTGCCTCAACCTCTCCAAACTGAACCTCTACCAGTGCCTAGCGGTGGCCAAACCGAACTATGAAGACATCTTCTGCCTGGGTCAGCACATCCTGATGGACACCGGCCAGTGCCTGATAAAGGCCAGCGGCGCGGCCATGCTCGTCGAACCACTGCCCCTTTCGTCGCCAGACGCGACGGCCACCGTCAAGAAAAAGGGCCCGGCCCGCAGGCCCCTGACCCCGTCACCCGACACCACGGCCACCAATAACGAGCCACCATAGAATCCATGCCGTTGCATCGGCCGAGCTGATTGTGTATCTAGCCCCACCCTATTTATACGCCGCGCGGGCGACCCGTCACGCGCGGCAACTTTCGTTTATGAGACAACGCCATGGCCGATATTGTCCTCAACGTCGAAGTCCGCGCCCGCTCCGGCACCGGCGGTGCCCGTGAAGTCCGCCGCGAGGGCAAGGTCCCTGGCGTGCTTTACGGCGGCAAGCTGGCCCCGGTGAACATCGCCGTCTCGGCGAAGGATTTCCGCAAGAGCCTCCACACCGGCAAACTGCTGGGCCACCTAGTGACGCTCAGGCACGGCGAAGAGACCCAACAGGTCATCGCCAAATCGGTGCAGTTCCACCCGGTTACCGACGAGGCGATGCATTTCGACCTCTATCGCGTCGACGCGCACCAGCTGATCAAGATCAATGTGCCCGTGCACTTCAAGAACCACGAAATCAGCCCTGGCCTGAAGGCCGGCGGTTCGCTGGAAGTCGTGCGCCACGACGTTGAACTGGCCTGCCCGGCCGATCAGATCCCTGAAGAACTTGTCATCGACCTCGCCAGCCACAATCTGGGCGACACCATCCGCATGTCGGAAGTGAAGCTGCCAGCGGGCGTGAAGTCGGCCATAGAGCGTGATTTCGTGATCGCGACCCTGAAGATGGCCGCCGCGGCGGTGTCGGAAGCCGCTGAGGCCTCGTCCGAGGCCTAATCGCCTCTCTCAGCGCGAGGGCGCCGTCCATGCTGCTGCTGGCCGGCCAGGGCAATCCAGGCCCAAAGTACGAGAAGAACCGCCACAACATCGGCTTTCTGGCGATGGACGCCATCGCGCGTCGATGGAACGCTTCGCCATGGCGTGGCAAGTTCCAGAGCGCCGCCTGTGACGCCACCATCGTGCTGCCGAACGGCGAAGAGGAGCGGCTGATCCTGCTCAAGCCACAGACCTACTATAACGAGAGTGGCCGGGCGGTGTCCGAGGCCATGAAGTTCTTCAAGCTGAAACTCACCGACGTGGTGCTGTTTCATGACGAAATCGACCTGGCCCCCGGCCGCCTGCGCATGAAGACAGGCGGCGGCGCGGCCGGCAATAACGGGGTGCGCTCGCTGACCGCGCATATCGGCCCGGACTTTCGACGCGCACGCCTTGGCGTCGGCCATCCGGGCGACAAGGATCTGGTCATGCCCTATGTGCTGGGCGATTTTTCAAAGGCCGACCGGGCCTGGGTTGAGCCTCTGACCGAGGCCATTGCCGACGCCATGCCCTTATTGGCGGCCGGTGAGGACGAACGATTCCAGGCCGAGGTTCTGCGCCTGGCCCCTGCAGAGAAATCCGATCCCAAAAAGCGCGACGACTAAACCGCCTCGATCCGCTAAACAGCCCGCTCCCCAACCAAGAGATAGTCATGGCCCTCAAAGTCGCCATCGTCGGCCTGCCCAATGTGGGCAAATCAACCCTGTTCAACGCCCTGACCCAGACAGCGGCGGCCCAGGCGGCTAACTATCCGTTCTGTACGATTGAGCCCAACACCGGCGACGTGGCGGTGCCCGAGCTGCGGCTTGAAACCTTGGCGACCATCATCCCGTCGAAGGAGATCATTCCGGCCCGGATCAATTTCGTCGATATCGCCGGCCTGGTGCGTGGTGCCAGCAAGGGCGAGGGTCTGGGCAACCAGTTCCTGGCTAATATCCGCGACTGCGATGCCGTGGCCTTCGTGGCCCGCTGCTTCATCGACGATGACATCACCCACGTCGAGGGCAGGATCGATCCGCTGTCGGACCTCGACACCATCGAAACCGAACTGATGCTGGCCGATATGGAAAGCCTGGAAAAGCGCGTCTCCAACCTGGAGAAACGCGCCAAGGGTGGCGACAAGGAAAGCGGCAACACCCTACGGCTCGTCAAGCTGGCCCTGGACCAGTTGAACAGTGGCCGCCCTGCCCGCGCTGCGACGATTTCCAAGGACGACGACAAGGCTTGGAAGATGCTTCAGCTGCTGACCTCCAAGCCGGCGCTCTATGTCTCCAACGTCGACGAGGCCTCCGCCGCAGATGGCAATGCCATGTCAAAGCTAGTGGCCGAGCGCGCGACTCGCGACGGCGCCGATTCGGTGGTGATTTCAGCCCAGATCGAGAGCGAGATCGCCATGTTGGACTCTGCCGAGCGCGGCGAATTCCTCGAAACGCTTGGCCTGACCGAACCCGGCCTGAACAAGCTGATCCGCGAGGCCTATCACCTGCTCGGTCTACAGACCTATTTCACCGTCGGGCCCAAGGAGGCGCGGGCCTGGACTATCCACAAGGGCGACACCGCCCCGCAAGCAGCCGGCGTGATCCATGGCGATTTCGAAAAGGGCTTCATCCGCGCCGAAACCATCGCCTA
>CAISYT010000159.1 GCA_903889785.1 uncultured Caulobacterales bacterium | reverse complement strand
GCAGGGCACGCTGTTCGGCAGCTCTTCGCTCGGTGGCGCAATCCAGTACGTGACGCGCGCCCCCGGCGACACGTTTGGCGCCCGCTTCCAGGGCAGCATCGGCAGCTACGGCCGCCGGGACTTCCAGGCCGCCTTCGACCTGCCGCTGCACGACACGTTCAAGACGAAGTTCACGGCCGCCAGCCAGTTCCGTGACGGCTTCGTCGACAGCGTGGTCATCGATCGTTCCTTCGGTGACGTGAACGACGAGCTGTATCGCGCCGATTTCCTGTGGACGCCGACCGAGAGCCTGAGCGTCCGCTACAACATCGAGGATACCCGCACCAACCGCAACGGCCCGGCACGCGTGCTCAAGGACATCGGCACGGCGTCCGTGCTGTCCGGCGGCACGTTCAGCACGTACCCGCAGGCGCAGGCCTACATCAATGCGTTCGGCGTGTTCTTCAACAACCGGAACAACGTCTCGGGCTACCCGGGCGGCGTGCTGGGCGAGTACCAGACCAAGATCGGCTGGGAGAATCCGGGCCTCGTCATCGACGTGATGCGGCATACCCTCGATGCCTCATGGGACGTGAATGACTGGTTGCGCCTGCGCTCGATCTCGGGCTACCGTGACACGATGCGTGCCGTGCAGACGGACTTCGACGGCGCCCAGGAAGTGTTCATGCTCGAGCGCGATTTCCGCGCGAAGACCATGCAGTTCACCGAGGAGCTGCAGATCCTCGGCACCCACGACAAGTTCGACTGGGTATTGGGCGGCTACTACTCGAAGGAGAACAACCGCGGCCGGACGATCACCTGGGCGCTGCCCGAGTTCACATGCGACCTGTGGTCCAGCAGCAATGCAAACGCCAACGGCCTGCGTACGTCCGCGGCCGAACGGGCCCAGTGCCGTGCGAACCGGGCGGCAGCCCTCGGCGTCTCCGCGGCGGGCACCGGCGCCCTGCCGAACGGCAACCTCAATGGCGTGACGAATACGCTGTTTGCCAACGCGGTGAACTCCAATACCGACGGCATGACCTATACCAAGGTCGAGTCGAGCGCGATCTTCGGTGACCTCACCTGGCGTGTGACGGACAAGTTCACGGCTGCCGCAGGCGTGCGTTACAGCAAGGAAGAGTCGACCAACTACCGCATCGGGGGCTCGACCACCGGCATCGCCGGCTTGAGCCTGCAGAATCGCGCCAGTACGTTCCCTGATGGTTCGTACGCTGGCGACTTCTTCGGCTGGCAGGGAGGTGACCTGGTAGCAATCACCCCGAGCCGCGAGTTCAGTGCCACGACGAAGCGCCTGACGCTGCAGTACCAGTGGACCCCTGACCTGATGACGTATGTCGGCTGGGCCGACGGCTTTGGCCCGGGCGGCACATCGACGGTGGATCCGGTCCAGTACGGCGGCTATGCGGACATTCCGATCGGCACGCTGGTGTTCGACGAGCAGACGGTCGAGAACCTTGAAATCGGCCTGCGCGCCGACTGGTTCAACGGCCGCGTGCGCACGAACATCAGTGCGTTCATGACGGACTGGGCCAACCAGCAGACGTCGACGTATATCGCCACCCGTTTCGCGGGCCCCGGCGCCGTGAACCCGACCGGTGCGATCACTGCCGCCAACCCGGCAACGACGATCGATCGCAACGGCGACGGCGTGAACGACCTCTACATCTTCCCGGCACTGCGTACGACCAACATCAACAAGGCCGAAGCTTCCGGCATCGAGTTCGAAGGCACCTGGT
>CAISYT010000158.1 GCA_903889785.1 uncultured Caulobacterales bacterium | reverse complement strand
CTCTGCCGCCGCCGTGGCGGTGAACGCGGCCATGGGGCTCGCGACTCAGGCGCGCGCTGGACGGGTCAAATGGCCCTGCGCTCTGGTGTTCAGCGCCGCCGGCCTTGCCGGGTCCTTGATCGGTGCCGCACTGGCGAAAAAAATGGACGGTGCCCAACTGCTGGTCTGGTTCGCAGCGGCCATGGCGATGATTGGACTGTCGATGTTGCGCGCCGTGCGGTCGGAAGGAGATCCAGATGTTCACCTAGGCCCAGCGCTAGTTTTGCGACTTGCACCGGCCGGATTGATCACGGGTTTTGCGGCAGGATTTTTTGGCATCGGCGGTGGTTTTCTGATTGTGCCCGGGCTGATGGCGGCGTCGGGCATGACCTTGGCTCACGCGGCGGCCACGTCGCTCGTCTCTGTCACCCTGTTTGCGGCCGCCACCAGCGGTTCTTACGCGGCCTCGCATCTTGTCGACTGGACGGTGTTCGCGGCGATGGTCGCTGGCGGTAGCCTAGGCGTCGTCATGGGTGTTCCGGTTGCGCGCCGGTTGGCGCAGCACGCCGCTATAGCACGGCGCGTCTTTGCGATGCTGATCTTGGCAACGTCGGCCTATGTCGGCTACCGGGCCCTGAACGGTCTCTAGGGTAAGGCTGCTGCAAGCCGCAGGAAGCCCGCGACATCCACCGTCTCGGCGCGGGCTTCGGCGTCGATTTCGGCTGAGGCACATAGGGCCTCACCGCCCAGGACCTTCAGCGATGACCGCAGCATCTTACGGCGTTGGCCGAAGGCCGCCGCCGTTACGCGCTCAAGCGCCGCCAGGAGGGCAGGGTCTAGGGCATTGGGCATAGGGTCCAGCCGCACCACCGCTGAACTGACCTTAGGCGGAGGGATGAATGCACGCGGTGGCAGGTCCATCACCACCTTGGCCTCGCACACGGCCTGGGCGATGACGCTGAGGCGTCCGTAGGCTTCCGTCCCCGTCGCTGCGGCGATGCGGTCAGCGACTTCTTTCTGAAACATCAACGTCATAGACGCAGGTCGCCATGGCCCAGTCAGCCATTTGATCAGTAGTAGCGTCCCGACATTGTAGGGAAGGTTTGATACGATATGGCCGCGTCCGCCGGCCAGAACCGCCTCGTCCGCCCATAGAGCATCGGCCTCGACAAGGGTAAGAGCACCGCCGCTCGCCGTCGCCAGGTCTTCGAGCAGAGGCAGAAATCGTGGGTCCTTTTCCACCGCCACCACCTTGGCCCCGGCTTCCAGCAGCGCCCGAGTGAGGCCGCCTGGGCCCGGCCCAACCTCGATGACCGTTTCGCCATCCAGCGGCCCGGCCAGGCGTGCGATCTTGCGAGTGATGTTGAGGTCGAGCAGAAAGTGCTGCCCGAAGGCCTTCTTGGCTAGCAGGCCGTAGGCGTCAAGGCTGTGGCGCAACGGGGGCAGGTTTTCCAGGCTCACGCCGCTGTTCGCCGATCGGCGATAGATCGGGCCAGACGGATCGCCGCGATCATGCTGTCTGCCCGCGCCAGGCCGCGCCCGGCGATGTTGAACGCCGTCCCGTGATCAGGCGACGTGCGCACGATGGGTAGGCCCAGCGTCACATTCACCCCGCCGAAAAAGTCGAGCATCTTTACCGGGATCAGGGCTTGGTCGTGGTACATGCAAAGCGCCGCATCATAGGATTTGCGGGCCTCTTCGTGGAACAAGGTGTCTGCCGGCAATGGCCCGAACGCTTCGATGCCCAGGTCGCGCAAGGCGCGTACGGCCGGGCCGATAATGTCCAGCTCTTCAGTGCCCAGCGATCCATCCTCGCCCGCATGCGGGTTTAGACCACTGACAGCCAGCCTGGGCACATTGATGCCGAAATCGCGCTGCAGCGCCTGGGCCGTTACCAGGCCGGTGTTGACAATTTTCTCGATGCTCAGAGCACCGGGTACGGCGGAGATCGGTATATGGATCGTCGCTAAGGTCACGCGCAGGCCTGCGGCAGTCAGCATCATCACTGGGCCGCGCGCGCCATCGTATGGGCATTGGGCGACAAGTTCGGCCAGGAATTCTGTGTGGCCGGGAAAGCGGAAGCCGGCGGCATAGAGCGGTGCCTTGGCGATCGGGGCAGTGACCAGGCCTGCCACAGCGCCCGAAAGGGCCAGGGCTGCCCCGGTCTCTATCCAGCGCACGATCAGTTCGGCGTGGGCGGGTGAAGGTTCACCGGCCACAACGGGGACCCGCAGGGGGATATCAAGTAAAGGGATGGCGCTGGCGAATACCCGCGCCGCATCTGCTGGGTTACTGACTTTCTCTACCGGCACACCGTCTAGGTTGGCGGCCGAGGTCAAGTTGACGCTATCGCCGATGACCATGAAGACTGGGCCGGTTTCGTGTAGGGCGCTCCAGGCCTGAACCGTGATTTCCGGCCCAATACCCGCCGGATCGCCCATGCTTAGCGCAAGGGGAGCGGTGTTCACCGAGTCTCTATGGTGGCCGCATTGCGCAGGTCGCGCAGATATCGACGCGATATCAGGGCCAGTTGCTGGCCACGCAGGCGGTTTTCGATCTGGGCGGGGGATTCGGACCCCATACCGCTTTGCCGCTTGCCGCAGACAGCCACCAGGTGAAGGCCGGCAGCGGTGCGGATCGGTTGGCTGATCTGGCCGATGTCCAAGCTGTTGGCGGCGTCGCGGAACGACGGTGCGAGGTCCTTTATCTCGGCCTCGCCAAGGTCGCCTGCCACCACGCCGGCTACGGCACCGGCTGTGGCTTCCAGGTCAGCGCAACCTTTAATTTGCGGGCGAATGGCCGCCAGCTTGGCTTGGGCTGCCGCGACCGTCGCCGAATCCGCATCTGCGGGCAGAATTACCGCCGCCTGTTTCAGGTTGACGATCAGGCTGTCGGCACCGGCGCGCTTGTCGCGCAGATAGATGATGTAGACACCATCTTTGACGGCGATTGGGGCTGAAAGCTGGCCGGGCCGCATATCTTCCAGGGCCTTATCGACCTCGGCCTGAATCTCGCCCGATGAGACCCAGCCGGCGTCGCCACCGTTGGCCGCCGTTGCCGCCGACGAGAACTGGCGGGCGACCGCAGGGAAGGGAGCGCCTTTCTGCAATTGCTCGATCAGTTGATTGGCACCGATGATGGCGTTGTCGATGCCGCCCACGCGAGGGGAGTCGATCAGAACTTCGCTGATTTGATATTGAGGCTTTGCGGCAGCGGCAGCGACCTGTCGCGCGACTGCGGTGACCTGATCATTGCCAATCCGGATGCGTGATCCGTAGCGGCCGCCAATCCAGTTCTGCCAGCTGATCGAGGCGCGCAGCTGGTCTTTGAATGTTTCCGAGCTGATGCCCTGCGTTTCTAGCGAGCCAAGCAGGCTTTGGGCCGTGGTATTGTTGCCCTTGGCGATATCCTGGATCTCATCATCTATCTCCTTCTCGGTGGCGACGATGGTGATTTTCTGTTGCTTCTCGACCCGGTGCAGTTCCTGGATCTGCAGGTTTTCGTCAATCAGGCCTCGCAGGGCTTCCTGCTGCAATTGGGGGATGCTCTCGGCGGTCGGCTGCACCCCAGTGGTCACGGCCAGGAGGCGAATGCGCTGAACCAGGTCGTAACTTGAGATCAGGTTATCGTTGACGACCGCCACCACGGCCTCGGATAGCGGCCCGGCAGGAAGGGCCCCCGCCGCAGGCGGCGCGGGTTGTTGAGCCGCAGCGGGGTTTAAGGCGAGCAGAGCCGACAGGCAGAGGCCTGCCGAAAAAAGCCGCCGGTCAAGCATCAGTAACCGCATCGAACGAAACTCAAGCCTCACTCAAACCTATCAGGTCGGCACACGTTTTCGCGCCCGGCGCCTTATGAATCAAGACGAGCCTACTGCCCATACCTTGTACCGCCCAATGTGGCCAGGGTTAGGCGTAAAACCACCGATTCATTCGCGCGTAAGGTCCGTCCTGCTGGGGTGTTCGTGAACTGGTCCTCGTACTGGTAAATCAGCTCGATACGGGCGCAGTCGTCATCGTAGACCATTCCGATATTGCGCCGGCGCCAAACGCCCGCATGCAGGTCCCTTGACCCATAGAGCGAAACGGCCCAGCGCGGGGTCAGGTTGACTTGGCCGCGGGCGTCGAGGTTTTCCAGTTTCACGCCTGAGATATCGAGGCTGTCACGCAGATAGCGGATTGAGCCATTACCGAACCAGTTCGCCACGTCGGCACCCGTCTCCAAACGCCGCACCGCTCCGGTGACGCTATCCAGGCGGCTGCGTGCGAAAAGGTCGACCCCAGCGTAGGAGGCCTGACCGGCCACGACCCAGTCTGAGGCCTGCGGTCGCAGGCCGGTGCGTAGCGAGAAAATATCGTCGCGGGCCCCGCGAAAGCTGCGCCCGACCAGTAGTGTACCCGTTGCGCCGTTATCGTAGCGCACGGTTGCCCGCACACCGGTGTTCAGTCGTTGGCCACCCTCATAGAGGTCAAAACCTGGAAACTTGTTGGCGCGGAACAGGTTGGTTTCGTCGAACTCGAAGGCGAAGCTGTCTTCGTTGAAATAGATCGGCTCCCCGGTTGCGATGCGGCCGATCTGGATCGGATCCGAACGCGGCGAGGCGGCGAGTTGGGCAATCGGCTCCAGGATCATAGATCCGCCGGACAAACCTTTGATGAGCGGTAGGCTCAAATCGATCCCAGCGACGGCTTCGCCGCGCGAAACGTTCATGCTCTGCGCGCGGGCCGCCGAACCAAGGTCCGATAGGCTATAGGCGTCGACGCGGGTCTGCACGAAAGGCGAGGCGTGCAGCCCGCCCTGTAGGGTGATGTCGCTGCGCCAATCAAGGTTGAAGCTGGCGCGCCGACTGTCTGTACCCGGCTGGATGGGGTTGGTCGGCGATTGTTCGCGTGTGAGCATCACGGCTGAGCCGCGAAGGCGTAGACGCCCGCCCAGGACAGGACTTTTCGGTTCGAATCGGGCTTCGATCAGCGGTGCGATTGTTGGAAAGGTACGGTCGTCGTCGCCGGGGCGTAGGCCCTGCACGCTGATGGCTGAGATCGACAGAAAAGACCCGTCACCCTGGCGAAGGGCAAAGAGCTGCGATAGCAGCCGATGGTCCTCGGAATTGAATAGGCCTCGTTGGGTATAGATCTGGGCGATGTCGTACTTGTCGAAGATCAGGTCGTCGGAGGCGCGCTCAGCCGAAAAGCCCCATTGCCATTCGGGGCTAATCTCGAATTTCCCCCGGGCCAGGATGTAGGAGCGGGTCATCGAGGGACCGAAGGTGCGGCCCTTGCCGTCTACGTCCTGCTCATAGGTATAGCCACCGCGAATATCGATAGCGCCGCTGTAGAGTCGTCTGCGATAATCTACATTCAAAAATGGATTAATATTCATATTAAATTGAGGGCTTATGACGATATCTGAATAAGACGAAAGTACCTTCAGATAGGGCTGCTCATAGGACACACCGCGCCGCTTACTATAGCCAATGCGCGGCACCAGCAGGCCGGATTTCGCCGGTGCCTGGGGATCGGGGTGCGCGAAAACCGGTAGGAAGATCACGGGCATGCCAAAGAGCTGGATCACAGCATTACGGTAGTAGATCGTGTGCTTGGCGTGATCTTCGGTGACCGTATCGGCTCGCACCGACCATGTCGGGGCACGGTTGGGTTTGTCGGCGCAGATTTGGCAAGGCGTGAAGATGGCGTGGTTCAGCTCGTCGATCTGGTCGCTTTTGCGCTCCGCTGTCTGAGCGGCGATCTGCGACCCATCCGGCATCCGGGCGGCAAAGCCCTTGGCGAGACCCGCGCGCATATCTTGATCGAGTAGGACTTGGTCGGCGGTCTGTACACCGCCGTCTGGGTCGATGATGGTGACCTTGCCCCGGGCCATAGCCTTGCCGCTGCTACGATCATAGTCGATCTCTTGAGCGCGAACGACGCGGCCGTGATAGCGCGCCTCAACATCGCCCTTGGCGATAAACGCGCTGTTCTTGTCGTCACGGATCAGCAGGTCTGCTTCTATATAGAAGCCGTCTAAGCCCAAGTCGTCGTCGAAGTCTCTTGGTATCGAGGCCGGTGCAGGGGGTGGCGCGGGGCTGCGCCGGATTACCTGCGCATGGGCACCAAAGCCCATTGTCACGGCTATGACGACAATGGCCACCCCGCCCAAATGGCGGCCGCGACGGAGCCAGAAATTCAAGTTTTCAACGCAAGCAGGATTCATCCGTCTTCGGTGTAGCAAAGCAAGGTGAAGCCGCACAGCAGGGCTATCATCGGAGGACTCCAGGCGGCGGCGAAAGGGGCGATGACCTCCGCCTTGCCGAGGGCCTGGCACAGCTGATTGAAGAAGTAGAAAATGAAGCCTAGCGCCACACCCGAGCCAGCCAGGGTGGCCAGCCCGCCTAGGCGGATCAGTCGCAGCGAAAACGCTGCGGCCAAAACAGACATGGAGGCGAAGAGCAGCGGCGTTGCGAACAGTTGTTGCAGACGCAGGCGATAACTGGTGGCCGAGAACCCCGCTTTTTCACTATCCGTGATGGCCTGGGAAAGGCGCCAAAAAGCCACTGTCTCGGGTGAAATAAAACGCTCGCTGGCGCTGCGTTCGTCCAGCGGAGAGGGAATGGACAGGCTTTCCGATTGGATCGCGCCTGCGCCAGGCGATGCCTCGCGCACCTCGCTCAGTTGCCAGAAGCCGCTCATAAGCCGCGCCTCCGACGCCTCGACCCGGCGCGAGAATGTCATGCCGCCCCCGAGGTCTGGGCTTAATATGAATAGGGAAACGCCTTTGAGCCTTACAGAACCATCCACGTGGTCGCGCCCCAGGGCCCGGATAACAATCTGGTTGCGGCCGTCACTTTGGCGCAGCCAGAGCGGGCGGGGTGCAGACTTGAGGTAGTTCTCCAACAGGCTATTGCGACTATTCTCGTATGCCGCATTCATGCTGGCCGCCAGCGGGTTGAGCGTCGTCACGGTCAGCACGCCGATCAGCAATGCTGCGCCGGCGGCGGGGAAAATGAAGCGCCAGGCCGAAACGCCTGCCGCCCGCATGGCGATCAGCTCGCTGCGACGGTTCAGGCCGACAAAGGCGGCGAGGGTGCCGAACAGGAACACAAACGGTGTCAGGACCAAAATGGTCGATGGCGCGGTCAGAGCGGTGAGGGCCACCAGCTGAACAAAACTCACGTTGGCTCGCACGCCGACCGTGCGTGAAATGTCGACGAAATCCACCAGCGCTACCACCGAGGCGATCACAGCAAGCGCACCCCCCAGGGCTGTCAGTGTTCGATACAGAACATAGCGCTCGATACGGGTTGTCCCGATCATTGGGCAGGCTCCGTGGCGTAGGCGGTGTCGCTGGTGCGCTTGGTACCAAGCGCGATGAATCGACGGATTTTCTGCTTGAACACCTGACTAAGGCCCCACCAGGCCGCGCCGATCGGAACTAGGTACTGCAAGATATTCATCCAGGCGCTGTCGTCGCAGGCCGCCTGGATGCCGAAGCCGACAATCCGCACCAGCACGGCCGCAGCACCCACGGCGGCGATGCGTCTTGCATAACCCAACCTGCTGAAGGTCGAACCAATGACCGCTGCAAGGGCCATGGCCATGAAGGCGAGGTTGTAGAGCGGTCCAGCCAACCGCGAGTGGCCCTCGGCCAGCATTTTGGTGCGGTTTTTCTGTTCCCAGTCCTGCGTCAAGTCGGGAAAAAACAGTTCGTGGAGATAGCGGTCACCAATCTTGTAATGCAGTAATTCTTCATTTTTAATAAAAGATGTTAAATCAAAGAAATAATCGTCAAACCTCAGAAAATTTAGCACGCCATCGGGCGAGAATTCCTGGTTCGATCCGCGATGCATAATCAACATGGGCGCGCCGTTGCGCGTCATCACACGGCCCTCTGAAGCCATGTAGGTGGTGTCCCCGCCCTTGGCTTTCTGCTGGTGGATAAAGAGGTCGTGGATCAGCCCGTCTGGGTCGATCTTACCAGCATAGACCGTGAGATCAGAGGTGGGGTTAGTGAACTCGCCCTCGCGCACCAGGGTTGTGGCGAGGTCTGCCTTCACTGAAAAAGCTGCCTCGCGGATCATCCGCGCCGTCATCGGCTGGATCCATATCCCGAGGACCAGCGAGATCAGGGCCGCGATGGCGGCCAGATTTACGGCGGGGCGGATCACGCGCCAGCGGCTCATGCCGCCGGCGAAAGCGACGACGATTTCCTGTTCGGTATGCAGTCTGTTTAGCGCCACCAAGGCGGCTACGAATAAGGCAACCGGCAAGATCAGATTCAACAGCTGCGGCAAAGCCAGCAGGATGACCTTGATAAACAGCAGGGCGCTCTGGCGCTGATCGACTATGATTTCAAGTTCAGACAGGCTGCGACCCAACAGGGCCACTAGGCATAGGGCCGTCGTCGCTAGGAAGGTGGGCCCCAGCAGCTGGCGAAAAAAATAGCGTTCGATCAGTCGCATCGGAGTGGGAGTAGCGGCCTTGGCAGGGGGCGAATTGGCGCGCCGGACAGTCCGAGCGACAGGGCCGTTCTACAGGGCGTGCACCGGCGGGCGCAACCGCGCTTTGCCTTGCGGGTTGGGTTGGACTATGCCGCCTGGGTGGGTGTCCGCCGCCGTTAGATTTGAGATCAGGAGTTGTCGATGCAGCTTGAGTTCGTGAATGGGCCTGTGGTCCTGGACTATGACAGTGCCTTGGCCGTGCTGGCCTTCGAGGGCGTGGCCCTTTCGGACGGTGCCAAGTCAGCCAATGAGGCTGCCGGTGGTGCCCTGGCCCGGGCCACCGCCAGCGGTCGTTTCACGGGGGCAGAGGGCCAGCATCTCGAACTGCTCACACCCGCCGGTGTGGGGGCCGGGCGCGTGCTTGTGGTTG
>CAISYT010000157.1 GCA_903889785.1 uncultured Caulobacterales bacterium | reverse complement strand
CGGGTTCGTCCAGGGCGCAGTGGGCTTCATTGACATACCCTCGGTGGTCAACGGCTGTTCCGACCTGATGGTGGCGGCTTTCGGCGATGCTGGCCGTCATGCCCGCTCGGCCGTGGGTGTCTACCGCCTGCCGCGTGGATTTGCTGTTGAGGTCGACGCCGTGGTGGAAGTCTAGATTGCGCCACAGCTCACGCCCGGCGATCCAGCTGTTCGGCGAAGCCTGGGACCGGCTGTTCTCGCCCGCCATTGCCCACCGCGGACTCTGGACGCCCTACGGTGCGCCGGAAAACTCTCTGATGGCCTTCCAGGCGGCCTGCGACGCCGGCTACAGCATAGAACTGGATGTGCAGCTCTCGGCGGATGGCGAGGCCATGGTGTTTCATGATGAGCGGCTGGAGCGCCTAACCGGCACCGAAGGCCGCATGAGCGACCATACCGCTGCCGAACTTAGTGCCCTGTTTCTTTCGGGTACTGATGATACCATCCCCACCCTGGCCGAGGCCCTGGTCGAGATTGGCCACCGCGCCCTGGTGTTGATCGAGGTCAAGGCGCCGTTTCGCGAAGTTGGGCCGCTGGAAAAGCGCGTCAGCGAAGTGCTGCTCGATCACAATGGTCCCACCGCCGTCATTGGTTTTAATCCCTATTCTCATGCCTGGTTCGCTCAGCATCATCCGCAGATCCTGCGCGGGCTCGACTCTTACGCCTGGCGTGACCAGGCCGCCGATAGGCTTGCTCCCGACCAACGCCGCGCCTTTGCCGCCCTGGAGCAGGTCGATCTGGCCAAACCAGATTTCTTGGCGCTTAGCCTCGATATCCTGCCCAGCGCTCGTGCCGACGCCTTGCGGGCTGAGGGCATGCCGGTCGTGGCCTGGACCATCCGCAGCCCCGATCAGTGGGCCACGCTGCAGGACCATTGCGACAACTTCATCTTCGAGGGTTTTAAGCCGTGATCCCGCTAAACCCGGCGGTTCAGGTGTCCCGCCGGATCGAGGAAATCGGGCGCGAAGCGTGGGATGCCTGCGCCGGGCCCTACGGCAATCCCTTCATCGCCTACGACTTCCTTGATGCTGCCGAGCAGGCTGGTTGCGCGGTCGAGCGGCAGGGTTGGGGACCGCAGCACCTTAGCTTACGCGATGAAGCCGGTGCCGTGGCGGCGGTCATGCCGCTCTATATGAAGGCGCACAGTCAGGGTGAATACGTCTTCGATCACGCCTGGGCCCAGGCCTATGAACAGGCTGGGGGCCACTATTACCCCAAACTCCTCAGCGCCGCGCCGTTCTCGCCGGTGACAGGCCCGCGTCTTTTGATCCGCCCCGACATCGACGCAGACGCCGCCTGTCGTCTTTTGCTGGGTGGGGTTTTGGCCCTGGCCAAGGAGCGTGGTGCTTCATCGCTGCATATCAACTTCCCGACCGGGAAGGAGTGGACGTGGCTGGGGGAGGAGGGGCTCTTGCTTCGCCAGGATCAGCAGTACCACTGGCATAACCCTGGCTATGCCGACTTTGAGGCCTTCCTGGCCGACCTCTCGTCTGGCCGCCGCAAGACCATCCGCCGTGAACGCCGCGAAGCTCAGAAAGATCTCGAAATCGTTGCTGTGTCAGGCGCAGACCTGACCGAAGACCACTGGGACGCCTTCTTCACCTTCTACATAGATACGGGCGGACGAAAGTGGGGCCGCCCCTATCTGAACCGACACTTCTTTTCTCTGATCGGCGAGCGGATGGCCGACCGTATTCTGCTGGTCATGGCGCGGCGGGGAGGGACCTGGATTGCCGGGGCCCTGAATCTGATCGGCACAGACGCTCTGTACGGTCGCAACTGGGGCTGCACCGAGGACGTACCCTTTCTGCATTTCGAGCTCTGCTACTATCAGGCGATCGAACATGCGATCCGGCTGGGCCTCTCCCGCGTCGAGGCCGGTGCCCAGGGCCAGCACAAGATCGCCCGTGGCTACCTGCCGCAAGCGGTCTATTCCGCCCATTGGATTGCCGATCCGGCGCTGCGCGCGCCCGTCGCCTGCTATCTGGATCAGGAACGTGTCGCTGTCATAGGTGAGATGGACTATCTGGCGGCGGAGTTCTCGCCCTTCCGGCACGAAACCTAGGCCCCATCGCATCGAGAGATCGGATATGTGCCATGACCATCTGGACTCCGTTGCCTGTCGCGCCCTTCCCCCCATCCTCGGCCATCGCTAAACCCCCTCCATCAGCACGGGAGTCCCTGATGAGTCTCGACGGCACCTACGATCCAGACAATGTTTTCGCTAAGATCCTGCGTGGTGAAATCCCCAGCGCGAAGGTATTCGAGGACGCTGAGGTTATGGTGTTGATGGACGCCTTTCCGCAGGCGCGTGGCCACCTGCTGGTGATTTCCAAGACCTCAAAGGCCCGCAACCTGCTCGAGGCTGAGACCAAGGCCCTGGGCCG
>CAISYT010000156.1 GCA_903889785.1 uncultured Caulobacterales bacterium | reverse complement strand
CACCCACCACGCCAACGGCCACGTCTATCTGACGTTGAAGGACGACAAAGCCAGCCTCGACGGCGTGGTTTGGAAAGGCCAGGTCTCCCGCTTGTCGGTCAGGCCCGAGCATGGGCTTGAGGTCGTGGTCACCGGCCGCATAACCACCTACCCGGCCGGCTCGCGCTACCAGATTGTGATCGACAGTATGGAGGCCGCCGGGGTTGGTGCCCTGCTGGCCCAGTTGGAGCGGCTCAAGGCGCGGCTGACGGCGGAAGGATTGTTCGACTCCGCCCGCAAGCGCAGCCTGCCGCCCAGCCCGGCAGTCATCGGCGTGATCACCAGCCCGACTGGGGCGGTGATCCGCGACATCCTTCATCGGGTGCGGGAGCGATGGCCATGTCGGGTGCTGGTATGGCCCGTGGTGGTGCAAGGCGACCAGGCGGCGGCGGCCGTGACGGCGGCGATCGCCGGTTTCAATGCCTTGATGACAGGCGGAGCGGTTCCCCGTCCCGATGTGCTGATCGTCGCACGGGGCGGTGGTTCGGTTGAGGACCTGTGGCCTTTCAATGATGAAGGTCTGGCACGGGCGGTCGCGGCCAGCGCCATTCCCCTGATCTCCGCCGTCGGGCATGAAACCGACACGACCCTGATCGACTTCGCCTCTGACTGCCGCGCGCCCACACCCACCGCCGCCGCCGAAATAGCCACTCCGGTCCTGGCTGAGCTCCGCGGGGCAGTGCTCGACTTTGAGCGGCGGATGCTCCGGGCAGGACAGCGCCTGATCGACGACCGCCGCTTGCGAATGAACGGAGCGCGCCTGCCGCGCAAGGAAGACCTGACCGCGATTCCCAGTCAGCGGCTCGACCATGCCTCTAGCCGCCTGGCTGGGGGGCTAAGGCGCAACGTCGATCTGCACGCCAATGACCTGGCCCGCGTCGCGTCGCCGCTCAAGCCTGGCTTGCTGCAGAGGCCGCAACAGGTGAACGCCCTCCGACTTAACGACATCGCCGCACGCGCCAGGCCCGCACTGGACAGGCGACTGAGCCGCTGGGCGGAACAGCTGACGGCACTCGATAAGCTGCGCCAATCGTACAATCCGGACGGACCTCTGGCGCGTGGCTTCGCGCGAATCCATGGCACCAACGGCCATCTGGTGCGTAGCGCCAGCGCCCTGCAATCGGGTGACAGCGTGCAACTGGTGTTCGCAGACGGCGAGCGCGGAGCAGTGATTGATGGCGATGCGCCCGCCGCTGCAGCGAAATCGCCCCGGCCTAGAACTTCCGCACCGCCGCCGGGCCAGGGTGACCTGTTCTGAGCGGCGGTATTGAGGTAAGCTTGTTCCTATGAACGCCTTCGATCGCGACCAGAATGCCGACATAGCCGTGCTTCACTATGGCGACGGCGAATATACCGTGCTGCGGCCCGGCCGGCATGTGCTGTGCGCCGTGACCAGCCAGAAGATACCGGTCGATACCTTGAGATATTGGAACCCGATCCTGCAGGAAGCCTACGCCGGACCGGCCGAGGCCCTGCAGCGCTGGAAAGCGCTCAATCCATGACCTGGCGAGCGGCATGGACGACGCGGCCATGAACCGCCGCACGGTCCTTACCGCTCTTGTGGGTACCGGACTGAGTGGCTTTGCTCCGGCCAGTGCCTTCGCCAAACCGCCCAGCCTCGCCCTGGCTGGAAAACTGAAGCAATGCGGCTACGCCATCGGTGCAACGCAACCGCGCGCGACGGTGTTTGTCGACGGCCTGTCGGTGGGCCGCGCTTCAGCTTCGGGCTATTTCGTGGTCGGCTTTGACCGCGACGCCCCGCCTTTGGCCGAACTGATGGTCGAGACGGACGATGGCCGTGCAACTCAGATCCTGACCATCGCGCCGGGAACCTACGATACCCAGCGCATAGAGGGCTTGCCGCAGGACCAGGTTACACCCTCAGACCCCGCCCTTCTGGAACGCATCCACACCGAAGCGGTGCGCAAGGCGGCAGGCTTCGCCAGCGATGCCGACGCCGACGCCTTCCGCACCGGCTTCGACTGGCCGGTGCAATACACCCGCGTTTCAGCCCTTTTCGGCGGTCAGCGCATCCTAAACGACATAGCGGAACGTCCTCATTACGGCATTGATCTGGCGGCACCGGTGGGAACACCGATTGTCGCACCCGGGGCTGGCACAGTCTGTTTCGCCGAGACCGGTCTGCACTACGATGGAGGTCTGGTGATGATCGACCACGGTCAGGGTCTGGTGTCCATGTACCTGCACATGTCGCGGATCGACGTTTCCGCCGGCAAAACCATCGGGCGCGGCGAGCGCCTAGGCGCGGTGGGCATGGAGGGCCGCGCTACGGGCCCGCATTGCTGCTGGCGGATGAAATGGAAAGGCCGCAACCTTGACCCCAGCCTGATGGTCGGTGCAACGGCCCCGCCGAGGGCTTAAGCGCCGCACACTCAAATCGCGGCGGGTCTTTCTCGCGTTCTGTTAATCTAGAGCATGTGGCCAACTGACTTTGTCCATGCCATCGTTCGAATCTTGAAACGAGCGCTAGGCCCTCTGCAAAAGGTGGTCTGGTAGTGACAACTGAAAAAGGGAACGGAGACCTAAAATGCAGATTGACAAAAAAATGATCGCCGCCGCGCTGAGCGGCGTCGCAGCCGCCTCGATCGTCGGTGCGGTCGCATTCGCACAGGCCCCGGCGGCTCCCGCCGCTGCCCCGCCGCCGCCGGCGCCGATGAGCTTCTTCGTCACCAGCGTTGGCAAAGGCGATGGGGCCAACATCGGCGGTCTCGCCGGTGCTGACGCTCACTGCCAGGCCCTGGCCACGGCCGCCGGCCGCGGCGGCGTAACTTGGCACGCCTATCTGAGCACCCAAGGCGCGGGCGCCGTGAACGCGCGCGACCGCATTGGCAAGGGTCCGTGGTTCAACGCACGTGGTGCCAAGGTCGGCGACAGCGTCGCCCAGATCCACGGCGACGACATCAACGACGCCCGCATGGGCGTTGCCTTTGCAAAGATGACCTCGTTCACCGAGAAGAACACCGTCGTCAACGGCGTGGGCGACATGCCCAACCAACATGACATCCTGACCGGCTCGACGCCGGACGGTCGCGCCTATCCTGCCGGTGCCGATAAGACCTGCAAGAACTACACGTCGAATAGTGATGGCTCGGTGCGGTTGGGCCACCACGACAAGACCGGCGGCGGCAATGGCTCCTGGAACTCAACCCACGATAGCCGTGGCTGCAGCCAGCCAAACCTAGTCTCGACCGGCGGCGCTGGTCTTTTATACTGCTTCGCTGTGAACTAAGAAAAACGGCGGCGCATCCGATCGGAAGCGCCGCCCACCCTTATTGAAATCGGGCCTGGATACCGCGCGGTGTCCAGGCCCTTTTCATTTTCCTCTCAGAAGGGCTTGCAGGTAAAGCTGGCCGCCACCTTGGGGTCGCCCGAAACATAGGCGGGATAGGTCTGGTAGGCGCACAACGGCCGCACCGCGATCGGCGTACCGAGGCTTTCCTTGGCATAGCTGGCGACGGTCAGGGTCCCAGGCACAGAACCGCTCTCGACCCATTTGTCGAGCGCGGCGAGCAAATCGACCTTGTCAGGAATCTGCGATCCGTCGGCCTGGGTTCCCGAACCGCCGTGATTGACGCCCGGATTGACGTAAAAGCGAACGAAGGAGTCGACCTTGGGCTTGCCGAGCGTCTTCACCACAGTGTCGTAGTAGGTGAACACACCTTCCGGTGAGACCGTATAATCGGCCGTATTTTCCTTCATGATCAGCTTGCCGCCGTGCGCCTGGTAGGCACCGAGATTGGGATTGGTGGCGTCCATCATCATCGACGCCTTGAGAATGGCATCCTTGTATTGGGCCGGATCGGGATCGCCGACGTACTTGGCGTCGCGCGTGATCAAGAAGCGGATCGTGCCAGGTCCATAGTGGCTCTGGCCGAGATCATCGGCGGGTAGTTTTTCGTCATCGACGATCCATGGATTAACCGTACCGTCCATATCTTCGCCGCCGGTGCTCAGGGCCGAGAACTCGGTATAGCCGTTGGCAATTGGGAACGGCAGGCGGTAGGGCGAACGTATACCGTTGACCAGGGCGATTTGCTTGTCTGACAAACAGGTGTCGCCAGTATCAGCACCGCCGACGCAACGAATGCTCTCTGGCTTAAACAGGGTCGAACAGCCGCGGTAGCGGGAGATCACCCCGTCGACCAGGCCATCGAGCTTATCGCAGGTTGCATTCGTGGCGTTCCGTAGCAGCTTGAGCTTGGCCGCACTTAGAAAACCGCCATCACTTGCCAGACGGAACGAGCGATTATTGGCCAGCTTTCCGCTAACCCAGTGGACTGCCGGCACTGTGGCGATAACGCCCTCATAGTCGTTCGGATAGCGCTGGATCGAGTTCATCGCCTCGCGCCCACCTTCTGAGCCGCCGAAAAAGTAGCGGCGCGTCGGAGCCTTACCATAATAGGCAGAGATCAGGGTCTGTGCGACGTCGTGGGTCTTCTTGTACGATGCATAGGCGTGGTTGATCGCCTCTTCCGGGTTAGTCCAGAACACCTGTATGTCGGGCTTTGCGTTCGGATGGCCGGCGTCGGTACCGTAGGTCGCATAGCCTTGAGCGATCGGAATAGGCACGCCCGGCGGCTGGTCGCGTAGCGGCTGTAGGCCATTGACCAGAGTGCCGTTCAGGCCGCCGCCGCCATATTGCAAGGCCTTGCCATTCCAGGCCTCTGGCAGATTGACCTCGAACAGCACGGGATGAGCCATCGGATCGACCGCGTTAATTTCGCCGATCAACTTGCAATAGGGACCGGTCGCGCCCTTGGCCGCGACATAGTCTGCCTTGGTGACCTTGGCCCCCTTGGTGGGCAGGATCGAGACGCTGGCGGGAATGACGGTCGCGGCCGTCGCCGTACAGGCCGCTTCCGTGGCGGAGGCAGAGCCTGCGGCACCGGCGGCCAGGGCGAAGGCGGCAAGGGCCGCGGGGGCCACAAGTTGAATTTTGACGATTTTTTTCAAGGATTTGGTCCTCACAAAGCCAATGGGCGGTTTGAGCGCGTTCTTAAGACCGGGAGGCTTGGACGGTCGGATCGAGGAAACGGAGCAGCGGGGCCATTCGGCACCCACCAGGAACCGGCCCGGGTCATCTACCTCGTTTTCGAAACCACCTTCTTCCCGGACAGATTGGGGTGATCCTTGGCACAGGCCCGTCAAGACGCAAGCCGTTTTTCCAGCGGGGTCTGACCGGCAATGGTCCAGTCAATGGCCTGTCCGCTGATGACGGCTTAAGCGCGTAGGTCGGTGTTACGGACAGGTGTATAAATGCGGCAAGGCCGGGCCTGCGCCTGGCAGCGACGAGGCGACAAACCGATTATATTGGTTTAGGCGAAATTAGGGGGCATCAACCAGGCTGCCTTCTGCGGTGACTCAAGCGCCTGACCGGTGTGGATCTTGGAGGGTCTGACGAAACGCGTATGGCATCTGATGAGACGAACACCCAACGGCTGACGGACGGTGATCGCCGGACCGATACGACGGTGCCCGAAACGGCACCTTCGGAAATCATTGCGCTCTATCTGGAACGCCGGGCCAGCTTGGTTCGCATATTCGCTGCGAAACTGGGCTCGGCGGCGGCAGCCGAAGATCTGGTGCAGGACATCTATCTGAAGCTGGGGGCGTTGAAGTTGTCGACCGTGGTGCATAACCCCATGGCCCTGCTCTACCAGATCGGCTCGAACCTCATGCTCGACCGCCTGCGCCAGCAGAAGCGCGGTCTGGCGCGCGACACGGCATGGCGCGACAGCCGCCGGATCACTGTTGGCGGAGAGGAAATCGCCGACATTCCCGGCGCCGACGACGCCGTGTCGTCTCATCAGCGCCTTTTGGCGGCGACGGCGGCGATCGAGGACCTGCCGCCGCGAATGCGCCAGGCGTTTTCGCTGCATCGCCTGGAGGGCTTAAGCCAGGCGACGACCGCCAAGGCGATGGGTGTCTCGACCAAGGCCGTGGAAAAGCATATCAGCGCAGCCATTAAGATTTTGGTCAAACGACTGGGATCATCCGGAAACGGGACCGTTTGATTCGCAAGCGGGGGGTGGATGGCATCGGCGGCGTCATGGGGGCAGGGCATCAAGATCTGCCGGAGCACAGGCTGACAATGCGCGGCGGCAAGCAGGGCGGCACAAACAAGGACCGCCAGGCGGCGGTCGACTGGCTGATGCGCCTGCGGAACGACGCCAGCGGCGCCCAGGACTGGGTGGATTTCGACGCTTGGCTTGAGGCCTTGCCGCACCGCAAGGCCGCCTATGACGATACACTCGCCGTTTGGTCGGAAATCGACCAGATCGCCCCTGCTATAAAATCGCGCCTGGACCAGACCGGCTCTCCTGCGCGGCTGATCCCACGGCAGGCTAGCCCGAACCGCATCACCCGGTGGGGTTTGGGTGGGGCGTTGGCGGCCGCCGCCGTTGCCCTGACGGTGATGCCATTCGCCGGTTCATTTCTCTATCCGCAGCAGGCTTATGAAACCGCTCGCGGCGAGACCCGCACCGTGGTGCTCAGCGACGGCAGCAAGGTGCATATGAATTCAGGTTCCCGCCTGACCGTGCGCATGACGCGAGGCGAACGCCAGGTGACCATGGGCGACGCCGAGGCGGTCTTCGACGTGACCAAGGATCCAAAGCGCCCGTTTCTGATCACGGTCGGCGACCAGGTGGTCCGCGTCGTGGGTACCGAATTTAACGTTAGCCGCCGTAGCGGCGACCTTGCCGTGACGGTCCGGCGCGGCATCGTCGAGGTCCGACCGCATGGAAACAGCGACAATGCTGTGCTCCTTCTGCCCGGGCAGCGTCTGGAACACGCCGCCGGCCAGGCGACCCGCATCAGCGCCTTTGATCCTGAAGACGCCTTCGCCTGGCGCAACGGTCGACTGGTCTATCGCGGCCAACCCCTCTCGGTCGTGGTCGCAGAACTGAACCGACATTTCGCCCAGCCGGTAAGTCTGGCTGATCCTCAGACCGGCAAACAAAGCTTCTCCGGCGTGCTTGTCCTTGATGACGAAAAAGCTGTAGTCGAAAGACTGTCGCTGCTCGCGCCCGTCT
>CAISYT010000155.1 GCA_903889785.1 uncultured Caulobacterales bacterium | reverse complement strand
GGTCAAACACCCTCGGAGAAACCCATGCGCGCAATCATGATTGTGGCCAGCCTGATTGCCCTTACCGGGTGCGCCAGCGTAGACGCCGTGGTCAGCAAGCTGCACCCCGCCGTCAACATCGATGCGGCGCGGTTCTACAGCGGGACCTGGTACGAGATCGGTCGGCGGCCAATGAAGCTAACCGATGGCTGCGTGGCGGGCGGCACAACCTATACGCCAGGCGACAACGGCCGGGTGACCGTGCTTGATTTCTGCTTTTCTGGATCGCCCACCGGGCAGCGTAAAACCATTGGCGGCCCGGCCCGCATTGTCGATCCGGGCACCAACGCCAAGCTGCACGTCAATTACCGCCTGTTCGGATTCGTGCCCGTGTCACGCGACTATTGGGTGCTTGAACGCGCCGACGACTACAGCTGGTTCATTTCTGCAGACCCCAGCTTCCATGACCTGTGGATCTACACCCGCAACCCCCGCCCGACGCAGGCAGATATCGCCCCACTGGTCGCGCGCGCCAGGGCGCTGGGCTACGATACGGGCTTTCTGGAATTTCCCAAGACCGGGGGCTAGGCCATAGCGGCCCGGTTTCGCACGTGGGGCGGTCTTTTCGCTAAACTTGACTGAACGACGGCCTTAGGCCGCCCGGGCCACGACCTTGTTGCGGCCGGCGCTCTTGGCTTCATAGACCGCTTCATCAGCGCGCTTGAGTAGGGCTTCGGGGCTGTCATGCTCGCTGAGCGTGGTGGCCACGCCAATGGAGATGGTCACAGACAGCATTTCCTCGCCTTGAGCGACGCGGAACGGCGAGCCGGCCACATGCAGGCGGATACGTTCGGCGATGCGCTGAGCGTCTTCGATCCGGGTATCGGGCATGATGACCGTGAATTCCTCGCCGCCATAACGGCAAGGCAGGTCCACCGCCCGCACGTTGGACGCCAGACGCACGGCAAACTCGCGCAGCACTTCGTCGCCAACAGCATGGCCGAAGCTGTCGTTGATCTTCTTGAAGTGATCGATGTCGATCATCAGGGCTGAAACCGCATCGCCCCCGCGCACGGCCCGGTTGACCAGGGCATTGAGTTGGCCTGTCATATAGCGACGGTTGTGCAGGCCGGTGAGCTGATCGGTGACGGCCAGTTCCAGCGAATGATCGAGGTTTTCCCGCAGAAAGTCGGTGTAGCGCTTGCGCTTTATCTGGGTTTTGACCCGAGCCAAGAGCTCCTGCGGGTCTACAGGTTTGGGTAGCAGATCATTGACGCCGAGCTCCAGCGCCTTGACCACGCGTGACCGCTCATCGGTATCGACCACGGCCAGGATAGGCAGGTGGCGGGTCGCCTCATCTGAGCGCAGGGTCGCGGCGAAACGCAGGCCATCGAAGGCCTTGGCCGTGGCATTGACGATAATAAGATCGACGGGTCCACGGGCCGTCAGATGGGCCTTTTCTGGATCCCGCTCCAGCACCGGGCGGTGCTCCAGGTTGAGCTCCGCCAGGATGCGCTGAGCCTGCCGTTCGTTGTCGTCGACCACTAAGACACGGCCGCCCAGCCCGCCCAGGCGTGATGTAGCACTGGCGATCACGCCCATACGGCGTCCGCTGGCCTCGCGTTCGCGCAGTTCGTCGATGATCAGCTTCAGGCGCGTAAGACTACGCACGCGGGCGAACAGCATGACGTCGTCGATCGGCTTGGTCAGGAAGTCATCAGCGCCCGCATCGAGACCGGCGATCCGGTTAGCGTGACCATCTAGAGCGGTAACCAGCACCACGGGGATGTGACGCGTGGCCAGATCCTCCTTTAGGCGGCGGCAGACCTCGAAACCGTCCATACCCGGCATCATCACGTCGAGCAGGATGATATCCGGCAGCATCTCGGCCGCCTTGGCCAGGGCCGTGGGGCCATCGTTAGCGCCGGTGACTTCGTAATACTCGGCTGTCAGCCGAGCCTCGAGCAGGCGAACGTTGACCTCTATATCGTCGACGACAAGGATACGGGCAGTCATGCAACGTCCCCCAGCAGGCCACGAACCGTCGTCAGGAAATGCGAAACTGAAATGGGCTTAGAAATATAGGCTTCGCAGCCACCTTCTCGAATGCGCTCCTCGTCACCCTTCATGGCGAATGCTGTGACCGCCACCACTGGGATATGACGTAGATTGTCGTCTTCCTTGAGCCACTTGGTGACCTCCAGGCCCGAGATTTCCGGCAGCTGGATATCCATGACGATCAAGTCCGGCCGATGTTCGCGCGCGATGCTAAGCGCCTGCAGCCCCTCACGAGTCTGCAGGGTTTTGTAGCCCTGTGCATCGAGCAGGTCGTGGAAGAGCTTCATATTCAGCTCGTTATCCTCGACGATGAGGACCGTTTTCGTCATCCTGACTCCGGCCCTAAGCACACCGACGCCAAACGCCGATTCGCAATGCCTTGCCGGACTGGTTGCCACGGATATCCTTAAGTCCGCGTTAGCCGCAAAAGGACCACTCGTTCCGCCATGACCGCTCAACCAAAGGTTCGCATCGGCGTCGATTTCGGCGGCACTAAGATAGAGGCCGCCGTCCTGGACGGGGATGGCCGGTTCCTGTCGCGCGTGCGGGCACCCAACCCTGGGGGTTACGAGGCCGCCATTCAGACTGTGGCGGAGCTGGTGACACGCGCCGAGCAGCAGGCGGGGGTGTTGACTAACCGCGTCGGGATTGGTCATCCGGGATCGATCTCGCCTGTCACTAGCCTGATCCGCAATGCCAATTCGATATGGCTGAATGGGCAGCCTTTTGGGGCTGATCTAGAAAAGGCTCTGGGTCGGGCCGTGCGGCTCTCCAACGACGCCAACTGCCTGGCGGCCTCGGAAGGTACCGATGGTGCCGCATCGGGCACCGATACTGCCTTTTGCGCCATCCTGGGCACCGGCTGTGGCGGCGGGGTAATCTCCGGCGGAAGAATGATCGATGGCCAGAACGGTATCGCCGGCGAATGGGGCCATACCCCCCTGCCCTGGCCAACAGCTGAAGAATATCCGGGGCCCCAATGCTGGTGCGGACGACGCAGTTGCCTGGAAATGTGGATCAGCGGCACCGGCCTGGAGCGCGACTATCGCCAGCAGCGGGGCGGGTCAGCCATGACAGCGCAGACCATCGTCGATACCGCCCACACGGGCACGGTGCAGAAAGCCAAGGCCCTAGACCTTTACATCGACCGTCTGGCACGGGCCCTTGCCTGCGTCTGCGACCTCATCGACCCGCAGGTCATAGTGCTAGGTGGGGGGATGTCGAACACCAAGGCGCTCTATGAGCGACTGCCCGATTTGGTCGGGCACTATGCCTTCACTGACCGTTTCACCACGCCGATCCGCCCCGCCAAACATGGGGATTCCTCGGGTGTGCGAGGGGCGGCCTGGCTTTGGCCCATTCACGGATGAAGGCGCTATGCCGCGATTGTCTTTGGAGCGGCGAAGTCAGGCCTGCCCGCTGCCCTTCATGCGGCTCTCCACGGGTGGTGGGGCACACTGAACTGGATCAGCTTTCGATCGCTCACATGGATTGCGATGCCTTCTATGCATCGGTCGAGAAACGCGACGACCCATCCTTGCGCGACAAACCGGTGATCGTGGGCGGCGGCAAGCGCGGGGTGGTGACCACAGCATGCTACATCGCCCGCATGAGCGGGCCGCGTTCGGCCATGCCGATGTACAAGGCCCTAGAGCTTTGCCCGAATGCCGTGGTGATCAAGCCGGACTTCGCAAAGTACAGGGCCGCCAGCCGGCAGATCATGGCCAAGCTGGAGGCCCTAACACCCCTGGTGCAGCCACTGTCGCTTGACGAGGCATGGATCGACCTTTCGGGGA
Organism: uncultured Caulobacterales bacterium; assembly: GCA_903889785.1. Classification (GTDB taxonomy): domain Bacteria; phylum Pseudomonadota; class Alphaproteobacteria; order Caulobacterales; family Caulobacteraceae; genus Caulobacter. The sequence goes on along the minus strand of CAISYT010000155.1, from coordinate 2,360 downwards.
CCGAGCGACTGCATGGTGCCCCACCCGCCATGCTGCTGGCGCGAGCGCAAAAGGAGATCGAGGCGGAGGTGGGGATCACAGTCTCGGTTGGGCTCGCGCCCAACAAGTTCCTGGCCAAAATCGCCTCCGAACTCGACAAGCCGCGTGGATTTTCAGTGATCGGGGCTACGGAGGCGAAAGAGCTACTGGCCCCCAAGGCCGTTTCTATCCTGCCGGGGGTGGGGCCAGCCTTTACAAAATCGCTAGAACAAGCGGGCTATCGGACTGTGGGCGCCCTGAGCCGCGCCGGCGCCAAGGCTCTAGCTGACCGGTTCGGCGTGCACGGCCTGCGCCTGTCTCGCCTGGCAGAGGGGACCGATACCCGGGCGGTCGACCCCGACCAACAGCGCAAGGGCATCAGTAGCGAGACGACCTTTGAACACGACCTGTCGACGCTGGAAGGCCTGGAGGCAATCCTGCTGCGGCTGTGCGAGACGGTCACAATCCAGGCCCGTCGTGGCGGGGTGGCGGGCCGCGTTGCGACGTTGAAACTGCGCACACCGGATTTCAAGATTCTGACCCGTCAGCGCACACTGGAGTCACCAACCCAGACCACCCACAGCCTCTATGACGCCGCCCGAGGTCTATTGAAATCGGAAGTGAACGGGCGATCCTTTCGCCTGATCGGGGTGGGCCTGTCGGACCTCCTTGAGGCGGACGCGGTGGAGGCGGATTTCTTCTCCGGCGAGGCGCGGCGACTGAGCGGCGAGAAGGCCGTCGATTCGCTCAGGGCCAAATTTGGGGCCAGATCGGTCGTCGCCGGACGACTGTTACGCCGGAACCACCCCCCCGAGGCGTGATTTGCTGATCACAACTGCGCCAATCCGGCATCATTGACACCCTTACCCCTTCCATCCGGCCATCCTTGCCATATCTAATCGTCTGCAAGAGACGGCCGCTTCGCCGTAGGGGAGACTTGAAGGCCTTGGCCGAACGCAAACCAACTCAGTCGACCAGGGGTGCCGAGCCAGGGTCAACGGTTGTCACCGAGACCAAACCCAAGACCCAAAAGCCGTCGCTCTATCGCGTGTTGATTCTCAATGACGACTACACGCCGATGGAGTTCGTGGTTTATGTGCTTGAGCGATTTTTCAACAAATCGCGCGAGGACGCGACCAGGATCATGCTGCTCGTCCATCAAAACGGTGTCGGCGTCTGCGGCGTCTTCACCTATGAGGTAGCCGAGACGAAAGTGACGCAGGTGATTGACACCGCCCGGCGTCATCAACACCCACTGCAGTGCACCATGGAAAAGGATTGAGGCCCGACCTTGCCTTCTTTCTCTCGTAATCTCGAAGAAACCCTGCATCGCGCCGTGGCGCTGGCGACCGGGCGAAAGCACGAATACGCCACGCTTGAGCACCTGCTGATGTCGCTGACTGACGACGAGGATGCCGCAGCGGTCATGACCGCCTGCGATGTAGACCTTGTCGCGCTGAAGAAGAGCCTGGTCACCTATCTGGAGGTCGAGCTGAAGAGCCTGATCGTGCAGGACGGTGAGGATGCCAAGCCGACCGCCGGTTTCCAGCGCGTGATCCAGCGCGCGGTGATCCATGTGCAGTCCTCAGGCCGCGATGAGGTTTCCGGTGCGAATGTGCTGGTGGCCATATTCTCAGAGCGCGAGAGCCACGCCGCCTACTTCCTGCAGGAGCAGGACATGACCCGCTATGACGCGGTCAACTTCATTGCCCACGGCATAGCCAAGAAGGCCGAGGCCAGCGAGCCCAAGGCGGTGAAGGGTGCAACGGAGGAGGAAGAGAAGTCCGCCGTGAAGACCGGTGGCGAGGCTTTGGAAGCCTATTGCGTCGACCTCAACGAAAAGGCTCGCCAAGGCAAGGTAGACCCGCTGATCGGACGCGCCACGGAGGTGGAGCGGGCAATCCAAATTCTGTGCCGCCGCACCAAGAACAATCCCTTGCTGGTCGGTGACCCGGGCGTGGGCAAGACGGCGATCGCCGAAGGCCTTGCGGACAAGATCATCGCCAACCAGGTGCCCGAGGTGCTGGCCGGCGCGACCATCTTCTCGCTGGACATGGGCTCTCTGCTGGCCGGAACGCGCTATCGCGGCGATTTCGAGGAGCGGATCAAACAGGTCATCAAGGAACTGGAGAACCACGCCAAAGCGATCCTATTCATCGACGAAATCCACACGGTGATCGGGGCCGGCGCGACCAGCGGCGGTGCGATGGACGCCTCAAACCTGCTCAAGCCCGCCCTAGCCAGCGGCAGCCTGCGCTGCATGGGTTCGACCACCTACAAGGAATTCCGTCAGCATTTCGAGAAGGACCGCGCCCTGGTACGGCGGTTCCAGAAGATCGACG
>CAISYT010000154.1 GCA_903889785.1 uncultured Caulobacterales bacterium | reverse complement strand
GACATCATCGATGGCTGGCGGCTTAAGGGCGGATGGTACTGGCCGCAAGCCCACAACGACGTGGTGCAGAAAGTCCTGCGTATGGCCCGCAAGGGCGTGAAGGTAATCTATGTGCCCGGCAATCATGATGACCGCGTGCGCGAGTTCTGTGGCATTCACTTCGGGGGCGTGGTCGTCGCACGCGACGTGATCCACCAGACTGCCGATGGCCGAAAATTCCTGGTCGTGCATGGCGACGAGTTCGACGGCGTTGTGCAGCACGCCAAGTGGCTGGCCTTCCTGGGCGACTGGGCTTATCGCGGCCTGCTGCACATGAACACCACCTACAACGCGGTGCGGCGGTTATTCGGCATGGGGTATTGGAGCCTCTCGGCCTACCTCAAGGTCAAGGTAAAGAACGCTCTGCAATTCATCGAGAACTTCGAACAGGCCGTGGCAGACGAAGCGCGTCGCCGCGGTGCCGACGGGGTGATTTGCGGCCACATCCACAAGGCCGAGATGCGCGAAATCGACGGCATCCTCTACGTCAATGACGGCGACTGGGTGGAAAGCTGCACCGCGGTCGTCGAGCATTTCGATGGCTCGCTGGAAATCCTGCACTGGACAGATCGCTCCAAACAGTCCCTCGTTGGCAAGCGCCGTCTGGCTCACAATGTCGGTGAGGCTAAACCTATCGCAGCTTAACGGGACCGCGCCCGCCGGGGGTTGGTCGTCACCACCGGCAACGCCAACGCAAGGCTCAGGGACGAATCAACCGCGCTTAAACGCCCCTGCCTTCGCCTTTAGCGGGTGAAGCCTCGGCCAGTCAGAGCGATCCAAGCTGTGAGCCAAAGGATCGCGACGTCGAAGGCAAAGGAGCGCCGCAGGAGGTACTCCCTGTCAAAATCGGCTTTCACCGCCAGAGGCAGTTCGTCGCGACCATTGATCTGGGCCCAACCGGTAAGGCCAGGCATGAGTATCTGTACCCCGCGCTCATTCCGAAGAGCGATCAGATCATGCTGGTTAAATAAAGCTGGACGCGGCCCAACCAGGCTCATCTGACCGATCAGGACGCTCCACAACTGTGGAAGCTCGTCCAGGCTGGAGCGACGCAGGAAGCCACCCAAGGGCGTCAACCAAAGCTGCGGATCATGCAGAAGGTGGGTCGCGACCTGCGGAGCATCAGAGCGCATCGTGCGCAGCTTGGGCATCATAAATAGACAATTGTCGCGCCCGACTCGCTGAGACCAGTGAATCGCCGGCCCTGGCGACGTTATAACCACGGCAGTGCAAAGCAGAGCAAAAGGGATCGCCAGCACCGCAAGGGCAACAACTGCAGAGAGGATATCGAAGGCGCGCTTCATCCGTCAGGTTCCCACGAGCAGGAGGTCAGGACGCGATAGAAACAGGCCAATCCTGGTCGCCAGGTCGAGATTTCTCCCCTCAAATCTAGGGCGCATTTGCAGGCCAATACCACTCACACGCCTGCCCAACGCGCTCTAGCCCAAGTCCCCAGTAGCGGCGTCGAGAAACAGGTAGGTTCGGCCGTTCTCCGACCCGAGCAAGGTAGCGACCAGGAATCCATGGCGGTCCTTCGCGGCGGCCTCGCGCACCAAGGTGCCATAGCGCTCCAGGAAACTGTCTGCCTCGGCCCGCAACGAGTCGTCGGAAAATAGTCGTCGTACGAGGCGACGAATGGCGGCCGGTGCCAGGCGCTTCACCACCTCGCGCGCGCCTTGGGCATCGTCAGTCTGCACGGCGACGGCGATTTCGTCGATTCGACTACGCGGCAGCAAGGCCGCGGCGTCTATACCCATGCTCATCACCTGAGCGGCCAGACGGCGGCCATCTGGGACTTCGTTGTCCATGGCGGTGTCTTTGAACGCCACGACAGGCGCGGCGGGCACAACCGGGGCATTGCGGGCAAGCCCGCCGAGTAGATCTTTCCACGTCCAGGCCGACCCCTCACCCACCGCCATGCTCAGCGGCTTTTCCGGCGTGGAGGTTGAGGCATTATCTTCAAACACGGTGCGGAAATCGTCATCTGAGGTGGTGGGTGTCAGTCGCAGTCGCGGACGGTAACTGTCATCAGCCAACGGGGCTCTGATCGGAGCGAAGTCCACGGCTAGCGCGGATTCAGGCGGAGCAGGCTCAGCCGGACACATTGGCGTGAATGGGGCCGCAGCGCGTAATGCCTGGGCGCTACCGCCGGCGGCACCAGCGACGGCGCTCATTAGACCGACCGCCTCGCTCAGCATATCGTAGTTGCGCTTGACCCGCTCCTGGAAGGCGGCGTCGATCGCCTGGGTCTCCTCAGCAGCCCGACGGGCAGAAGCCAGCAGTTCGCCCATGCCATGTTCAACCGCATCACGCACCTTACGGGTCTGGGCTTCGGCCTCGCCAGACAGTGAACCCGCACGCTTGCTCACATCCGACAACAAGCGCTCGACCTCGGAAACGGCAGCACGGGCGGCGTTAACGCCCTCGTCTAGCCGCTGGACGGATCGGGCCCCGGCCTGCTCGGCCATAATGGCAGATTGCTCGATCAGTTCCCTTGCTTCTTGCAGGCGGGACTCGAACACCGAATTGGCCTTCTGACCGACAGCGAAGGCGGCCTCATTGAGCTGATCGACCTTGGACTTTGCCACATCGACTTGCCCCTGTGCAGCAATGCGCGCCTGTTCGGCCGCGGCCGACAGGCTTTGGATGGCGGCCTGAATCTCTTGTTCGAGATCAGCGCGCTGTTCGCCTGCCGCGGCGCGCAGGGCCTCGAAAGACTTCGCGGCCGTATCGCCTATCACCCCGCTTTCGGCCTGGGCGGCGAGAGCCATCTGCTGGAATTGATCCACAGCCAAGGCGATCAATCCGCGCAGCGCTTCGGTCCCCAGCAGGGTCGTGGCACCAAGATTTTCGGCATCCAGTTTGGTCTGGGCGGCCAAGTCCGCCATCTGGGCAGCACGGCTTTCGGCCTGAACTGCGAAATCTTCCTGTTCCGCACGAAGCGTATCAGAGACGGTGGTCAGGGCATCGCGCTGCAGGGAGATGCCCTCATCAACCTCCCGCAACTGCTCAACAACGCCCGCACTTGCCACTTCCAGCCGGGCCGTCTGGCGGGAGATGTCCTCAGCACCGCTACGGGCTACATCAGACGCCGTAACAGCCGCAGTCGTCAGGTCAGCCGCGCGGGCGGTCAAGGCCGCCTCGGCTTCGCGTAACTGTGTTTCAGCTAGGTCAGAGGCCTCAGCCACCATACGCGCCTGGCGGCCGATCGCATCGGTGATGGCAGCGGACTGAGCGTCCAGAGCAAGGGCCAAGGCCTGCATCGCTTCACGCTCGCGACCGACGGTCTCGGTCATCTCTTTCGAGGTATTCGCTGTGAATGTCGTGGCTTCAGATAGGCTGGCGGTCTCAGCAGCCAGGACATGGCGCAATGAAAGCATCCGTTCACCCGCCTCTTTCGCCATCCGGGCGGCGTTTTCGATCTGGGTGCGGACTTCCGCCACCGCGTCGGCGGCACCAGCGGCGGCCAAGGCGGCGGGGGTAAGCATCTTCTGAGTCAATTCCCGCGTGCGGCGAGTCTCGGCGGCAAGGCGCGCGCTCTGATTGATCATATGAGCCGCGAACCAGACCAAGGCCGCCGGGCCGATCGCCATCAAGGCGAAGACCAACATGGCGAAATGATCGTTCTGCAGCGGAGCGACATTAAGACGATAGCCCAACGCGAAAGCGATCGGGGCCAGGGCCCAAAGCACTGACACAAAGGCGGCAGTGGCGTAGATCGTGCCGCTGTTGTCACGGTCGGACTTTTGGGCTGGTGCGGCACGAGACTTCGACGCGGGCTCGACCCGCCGCGACAAGGATGTGTCTTGCCGAGCGTCCTCGGCCTCTTGACGCAGGGTCGCCAACGACTTGACCCCACCCAACGAAATCGATGATATTTCAATCTGTTGCGTCAGAGACTGAGAAGGGGCATCGGCGATGGCGAGGTCGAGATCGGGCGAAACTTCAGGCGCATCTTCATGGACCAGTTCCCGGGCAAGCTCATGCTCAGGGGCGCGGCCACGTACGGCGGGATAATCCAGCGGCTTACGATTCTTGGCCTTCATGCCCGACTTCAAACTTCCTACGTGTGGCGAGCTTCTAAATTCGCCGCGCGGCCCCCTCGCTCGGGACCTCAAATCTAGAGTGCAAGCGCGGCAAGTGGAAGCCGATACCCGCACTCGCCGCACTCATTCGCGATATTCGCCCACAGACTTGGCATGGGCCTACAATGATGAGACGAAAGATCATTGCACAAAAGGGCTTTGTGATGAAACTTCAGCGTCGCGGCGCAGCGCCGCTGGAGCCACCGCAATTACCTCCCGCGCAAACCTCGCCACCCTTGCCGCATTGCTAGGATTCCTCGGCGTGGCTTTTGGGGCCTTCGCGGCGCACGGCATGGCCGACCCCGTTGCAAAGACCCTGATCCAGACCGGTGCATCCTATCAATTGGTTCATGCCTTGGCGGCGCTGTTGGCATTATTCATGCCGGTGCCGACGCGAAAGGCGGCGGGGGCCTTCCTGATCGGGGCGGTTCTGTTCAGCGGCTCAGTCTACGGCCTGGCGCTGGGCGCACCACGGATGATCGGTGTAGCGACACCGTTGGGCGGACTGTCGTTTCTGGCCGGCTGGGCTCTTCTCGCGTGGACAGCGCGTCGGCAACCCGACTAAAGCGCAGGTACGGCATTGTCGTCTCTGGCCGAGGTGAGCCCGGCGTTCTAGGGTCTTCGACGATGGGACGATCATCGCCACTGCCAGTGCCCGCACCCAACAGACGCGGGCTGTTTTCAAGCCTGGAACCGACCGCCGTCGGCTGGCTGCACACCGGCGGACGTCACGAACTCTACTATGAAGAATGCGGCGCGGCGGGCGGCCGGCCGGTGGTGATCCTGCACGGCGGACCAGGCGGTGCCATTAATCCGACCATGCGAAGGTTCTTCGATCCCAGCAAATGGCGCATGGCGCTGTTCGATCAACGCGGGTGCGGTCGTTCGCACCCCAATGCGTCGCTGGACGACAATACGACTTGGGCGCTGGTGGCCGATATCGAGCGGCTACGCGTCCATTTTGGCATCGAACGCTGGACGGTTTTCGGTGGCTCCTGGGGCTCAACCCTAGCCCTCGCCTATGCGATCACCCACCCGGAGCGGGTTGATGCCCTGATCCTGCGTGGGGTGTTTTTACTGACCCAGAAGGAGCTGGCCTGGTTCTACCAAGACGGGGCCAGCATGATGTTCCCCGATGCCTGGGAACGGTTTCTGGCCCCCATTCCGATCGCTGAGCAGGGCGATATGATCGGGGCCTATCACCGGCGCCTGGTCCACACCGACCGTAAGATTCAAGCCGAGGCCGCGGCCGCCTGGAGCCAATGGGAGGGTGACACGATCTCGCTGCGGGGGCCGGAAGCGCGGCCGACCAAGTTCAATGAGATCGACTTCGCCATCGCGTTTGCGCGCATCGAATGTCACTTCTTTGCCAACAAGGGCTTCTTCCCCGAGGAAGGCTGGATCTTGAAAAACATCCATAAGATTCAGGGCATACCAGGCTGGATCGTTCAGGGGCGGTTCGATGTGGTGACGCCAATGAGTAGCGCTTGGGCTCTGCACAAGGCCTGGCCCGACGCGCATTTCAACGTGATCTGGGACGCCGGCCACGCCTCGACCGAGCCGGGGATCATCGACGCCCTGATCCGGGCCGGCGACGCGGCGCTTCAGGGTCTCGCACGATAAAACCGGCTGTGCGTCTAGGCCTTGGCGCTAAGATCACCAGCCGTGCGGCTAAATAGGGCCGAATGATCCCTATGGATCGGATCTCGGGGCTCTGAACGAGGCAGATGAACCCTCGGGACACGCCCGAGGGTAAAGCCTGAACGATCTAGAACGGAATTTCGTCGTCCAGGTCGGCTGAGAAGCTTTCGCTTGGACCACTCTTTTTGGCCGGCGCCCCCTCGCCAAAACCATAGCCACCCTCGTCCCGGTCGGACGCGCCGCCACCGTCATTCCGGCCACCCAGCATCGTCAATTCACCGCGGAATTTCTGCAGCACGATCTCGGTCGAGTATTTTTCCACCCCGGCGTTGTCCGTCCATTTGCGCGTCGACAGCTGGCCTTCGACGTAGATGGTCGAGCCTTTTTTCAGGTAGCTCTCAGCCACTTTGACAAGATTGTCGTTAAAAATGACGATCCGGTGCCACTCCGTCTTTTCCTTTTTCTCGCCTGAGGTGCGGTCGCGCCAGCTCTCGGACGTGGCCAAGGTCAGGTTACAAACCCGATCTCCGCTAGTCAGGGTGCGAATTTCCGGGTCCTTGCCCAGGTTCCCCACCAGAATGACTTTGTTGACGCTACCGGCCATGCCGTTCTCCCTTGCTCGCCCAGCGACCCATCGCGCCAGAATCTGAGCGATAGCCTAGAGAAGCCCAAGCCCGGACGCATTAAAGTTCTATCTTTGTTCCACTTCAAGACTGTGGATGAAACGAAAGACGAATAACGAGACCTATTTAGCGGTGGCGGGATCGGCCTCAGCCGCTTCCTGGATGCGGCGGATCGCGCCGGGAATGGCCAAGCGCCCATCGCCGGTGCGCACCAGAGCAACGTAGCGAGCCTTGTTCATATTGCCGGCAACCGACACACCGCGCGCATCTAAGAACAGAAAGTTGCCTTGATAGGCACCCAGCATTTCGCGGCTTTGATTGCCCAGACTTATACGCGCAAAGCGAATGCGCATGCCCTCCAGCGTGGCGGCGCAGGTTTCCATGTTCGGCACATTGTCTCCCAGTTTGTTGAACTTGATGGTGCCGTCCGTCAGCGGAATGGCATGCCAGCAGACGCCCACATCATAGGGCGGTTCGATTGGCTTGGGCCCACAGGACGAGAGCGCGAGACCGGCGGCGGCAAGTGCGGCGGTGGCGATGGCGGCAGGCAGGATCGAACGGTTCATTTTATAAACCTAGGCCCAACCCAAGGACGCTTCAAGACAGGCGTCAGCCCTAAGCCTAGCCAATCGGCGGGATGGCGCAGGATGCCGGCTGTTCGGCGAGGGTGTGGAAGGTGCGATTGTCGGCCGAGGCTTCGACATGGCCGGGCAACAGACGCAGAGTTTGATCGCCCCAGCGGCCATAGGTTGCACCGCCCGGGCGTTCGCAATGGCCAGAAAACAGGGCCTGCACACAGGCATTGAGACCCATCTCAGTCGGTAGACGTCGCCATTCCACGCCCTGATAGCGCCAACAGGCGGCGAGCGGGCCGCTGGCCGGGGTAATGGCGGGTGCCGAAGCGGCGACCGGATCTTCAGGTGTAGACACTGGTGGCAGAGGGGTCAGCACTGTGCCGGCTTGGTCAGCGGCGGCCAGGGCCCCTGTCTCATCGACGCCGACATCGAGTGCACCGGTGTCGAGGCCATTCTTCCGGGCACATTCAGACAGCGTAATCTCGCCCACGAAGGCACCGCCAACAAAGCAGCGCAGCGGGCGGCCGGGATCGAGCTTGCCATCGTCTTCGCGGCCGACCTCGACCACAAGTCCGGAATGCAATGCTGGCGTCGGTGCTTTCGACTTAACACCCGACTTCACAATCACAGCAAGGCCGGCACCCAATGCTATGGCCAGAACAGTGCCAAGGCCAACCACCACGCGCTGATTTTTGAAGAACTTTAGGCCCATGCGCCTTCGCTAGAGGTTTTCGATGTCAGATGAAATCGCTCATGGCGGATAAAACGCGCAGACGTGGCAAATTCTGAGCGGTTAGCCGCCGGCGACGCGCCAGCAGCGGATTGTGGCTGTCGCGGCACCGATAGCGCCGTTGCAATGCAGGCCTAGGCCTTCGGTGCCCGCCGGACTTCGACCACACGCACCCGCGCGCCATCGAGTACCAGGGCCAGTTCGCCGCGCTTGAGCTTCAGGGCGTCGGCACCAAAGGCGTCGTAACGCCAGCCGGTCAGAGCGGGCGTGTCGGCGCGGTCGTCGATGGCGATTTTTTCTAGGTCCGACATGGTGGCGATGAGTTTGGAGGCCACGCCGGCCTCTTCCGAACGGGCCTTGAGCAGCACCTTCAGAAGCTCCACCACAGCCCCGGCTGACTGCGGCGGCACGGACGGGGCCTTGGGAGCCGCAGGCGCATTGGCTTCAGGACTGGCCAGGGCTTCACGAACCGCCGCCACCAAATCAGGACCAAATTTGGAGCCGGAAAACCCGCGAGGCACGCCGCGTAGGCGGTCCAGAGCTTCAAAATCTGTGGGGATCTGGGTAGCGATCTCGTCGATCGCGTCGTCTTTCAAGATTCTACCGCGCGGTTGATCGCGCAGCTGGGCCGTGCGTTCGCGCCAGGCGGCCACCCCCTTGAACACAGCCATGTATTTGGGCGCATGTTTACGGGGCTTGAGCCGCCGCCAGGCGTTTTCCGGCGAGACATCGTAATTGGCCGGCTCGATCAGGGCCGCCATCTCGGCCTCAACCCAGAGCAATCGCCCAGCCTGCTCCAGCTTCTGGCGCAGCATTGGGAAAAGGGCCGCCAGGTGGGTCACATCGCCAAGGGCATAGACCAGCTGAGCTTCCGACAGTGGCCGACGCGACCAATCGGTAAACCGGCTGGATTTATCGACCTCGATCCGCAGCATCTGCCGCACCAGGGCGTCGTAGGCGATCTGCTCACCAAATCCAGCCGCCATACCGGCCACCTGGGTGTCGAACAGGCGCGCGGGCATGGCGCCCAGGTTATTGAAGATCTCCACGTCCTGACGAGCGGCGTGGAACACGATCAGGGTCGCCGGATCGCGCAGGATTTCCAGAAACGGGGTCAGGTCGATTCCGGCTGCCAAGGGATCTATAACCGCGTGGGCCGTGGGGGTCGCCGCCTGGATCAGGCAGAGCTTGGGCCAGTAGGTAGTTTCCCGCATGAACTCAGTGTCCACAGCGAGAAAGGGCTGGCCTTTGATCTGTGCACAGAAAGCCGCCAGGTCGGCTGTGGTTGTAATCGGCATCATCGGCTAGCTATAGCCCCGCGCTAGGGCGACTCTGCAAGGCGAAAACGACGATGAACCAGCCGACAAACGGCCTCACCTACGCAGAAGCCGGTGTCGACATCGACGCTGGAGCCGCTTTAGTCGAGGCAATTAAGCCCCTGGCCAGGGCGACGCGCCGCCCCGGTGCCGACGGTGGGCTGGGCGGTTTTGGTGCCCTTTTCGACCTGAAAGCCGCCGGGTATCACGATCCGCTGCTGGTCTCGACCACGGACGGCGTGGGCACGAAGCTAAAGGTGGCGATTGAGACCGGCCTGAATGGCACGGTGGGAATCGACCTAGTCGCGATGTGCGTGAACGATCTTCTGGCGCAGGGCGCAGAGCCCCTGCTGTTCCTGGATTATTTTGCCACCGGCAAGCTGGATGTGGCGGCAGCAACGCAGATTGTGGCCGGAATCGCCGAAGGGTGCCGTCAGGCCGGCGCGGCCCTGGTCGGCGGTGAGACGGCTGAAATGCCCGGCATGTATCGTGATGGAGACTATGATCTGGCCGGTTTCTCGGTTGGAGCGGTCGAGCGTGATGGTGTGCTACCCAAGCTAGACGCCCAGCGGGCGGGTGACATTCTGATCGGCCTGGGGTCCTCCGGCGCGCATTCGAACGGCTATTCCCTGAT
>CAISYT010000153.1 GCA_903889785.1 uncultured Caulobacterales bacterium | reverse complement strand
GATCGCCCCACCTGGGACTTCCGCGCCAGCGCGAATTCGCGGGAAGCCGCTTCCAGCCGCGCCCGCGGCCTGGCCGACGCCTTTGCCAAGTTTAGCCGCGGCCGCCCCGCCGCAGCCGCCGATCCGGCGGCCGAACGGGCCCGCAAACTCGGACGGCTGGAACGAAACGCCTTAGCCGACCTGGATCTGGAGGCATCGGTCGAACCCGCAGCCGTCCGTGCCCGCTATACAGAGCTGGTCAAGCGCTGCCACCCAGATGCCAACGGCGGCGACCGCTCGGCCGAGACCAAGCTGCAGCACGTGATCAAGGCCTACAAGATTTTACGCAAGGCCGGCCTGGCCTAGTTTCGGCTAGGGCACCGGATCGAGCGCGGACGGCGCGGGCAAAAAGCATCGGTGTCAATTATGGCTGCCGATTCAAAACAAGCCCCTGCGGATTATCCCGGCCTGAAGCTCGGATCGGCCCAGCCGACATTGAATTTGCGGCCATCGGGGAAGGTCACCACACCAAAGGTGCCCATGTTGGAGCCATTACGTGCGGGATTGGTGATGATTCCGTAGGTGGATCCGACCTTATAGCCATCAATCCCCGGCATGCTGGCGCGCTTGAGCAAGGCGGGACTGGGTGCCTGGAACACCCACAGGGTGTATTTGCCGTCGTGCGCCTTGATCATGAAATGGAAGATGACATGCGGACTGATCCAATCGACCTGGGTCAGCACGCCTGTCATTGTCTTGGTCTTGTTGAGATCGAACTGAGCGTCGAGAGCATGATGGGCGCTAGCCGCCGACGCGCCAGACAGCGCCAGCACGGCGGCGATCACGGCGATAAGGTTTTGGCTGCGCGTCATGAGTCCTCAGTGAGCCCACCTTCAATACGGCCGGCGCGTCCTCAACACTCGTTACAGCCTCACTTCGCCAGGATATGGGCGAAAGGCCGTTTCCCAACCGATCCAAAAAAGATAAGCCAAAACTGTCATGACTGAAACTGCTGAAACATCTCCCGACACGCTGGACGCCCTGCTCGGCCTTCTGCCCGACAGATTGGTCAAGGTGCGCGACCTGTTCGGTATCGATAGCGACCTTGAGGTCCCGGCCTTCGCCACGCGTGATGAACATGTGCCGGAGGTGGACCCGGCCTATGTGTTCGATCCGCAAACGACGCTGGCGATCTGCGCCGGCTTCGCACGCGACCGCCGGGTGATGGTCCAGGGCTATCACGGCACCGGTAAGTCGACCCATATCGAGCAAGTCGCGGCGCGGCTGAACTGGCCGATGGTGCGGGTGAACCTCGACAGCCACGTCTCGCGGATCGATCTGGTCGGCAAGGACGCTATCGTGGTGCGCGAGGGCAAGCAGGTCACCGAATTCCGCGAAGGCATGCTGCCCTGGGCCCTACAGCGGCCGATAGCCCTCGTATTCGACGAATATGACGCGGGCCGGCCCGATGTGATGTTTGTGATCCAGCGCGTGCTGGAGGCCGGAGGTAAGCTGACGTTGCTCGACCAGAACCGGGTGATCCGCTCCAACCCTTATTTCCGCTTGTTTGCCACCACCAACACCATCGGTCTGGGCGACACGACGGGGATGTATCACGGCACACAACAGATCAATCAGGCCCAGATGGACCGTTGGTCGATTGTCACAACGCTGAACTACCTCGCCCACGACGTGGAAACGCAGATCGTCGCCGCCAAATCACCGTTCTACGACAATCCGGAGGGCCGCAAGGTTCTGGCCTCGATGGTCCGGGTGGCCGAAATGACCCGTAACGCCTTCATGAACGGCGACATCAGTACCGTCATGAGCCCGCGTACCGTGATTACTTGGGCGCAAAACGCCGAGATTTTCAGCGGCGACCTGGCGCTGTCCTTCCGCATGACCTTCCTAAACAAGTGCGATGAACTGGAGCGGCCGACAGTGGCCGAGTTCTTCCAGCGCGCCTTTGGCCAAGACCTGCCCGAAAGCGCTGTGCGGGTGCGAATCACCTAGCCACTTCCATGGCGGGCGGGCTGACCTCAGGGCGGCGGGCGTGGGTCTAACCCTTAGAGAAGAAAGCCGCCGCTTGCGCCCGGAATTCCGGCGTCGCCAGCTGGGCCACGAAAACGGCCGCTTCTGCATCAATACGCTCATGCAGCTTATCAGCCTGCAGGCGCAGTAAGCGCTTAGACTCGCGCACCGCTCCGGCCGGCTGGGCCACGATCGCCTGGGCGAGGGCGCGTGCAGCGCCTAACGGATCGGTGTCGACCTGGTTGATCAGACCCAATTGCAGGGCCCGCTCGGCACCGACTGGCCGGCCCAGGAGCAGCATTTCCGCCGCCAGCCGGTGGCCGACCAGTTCCGGCAACAACAGGCTGGATCCGGCCTCAGGGGTGAGCCCTAGCTTCACAAAGGGCATGATCAGACTCGCGTCGGGCGCCGCGACGACGAGATCGCAGTGCAACAAAAGGGTTGCCCCCACCCCGACCGCCCGTCCCTGAACCGCGGCAACCAGTGGCAGTTCGAGCGCCGCCAGCGCATGCAGAAAGCGCAACACCGGGCTTCCTGGCGATAGGGCGTTGGGGCCCGACTGGATAAAATCCAGCAGGTCATTACCGGCGCAGAAGTCCGCCCCTTCCGAGGCGATCAGTAAACAGCGCTGCTCCGTATCGCTATTGGCCTCGTTAAGGGCATCCGCCATGGCCGCGTACATGGGGCCAGTCAGCGCGTTCTTCTTGGCGGGTCGTGTCAGGGTGAGCTCCAGCACCCCGGCGTCGCGTTTAATCTGGATGTCGGCCATGCCTAGCGCGCAAGATGCACCCCGGCCGGGGCCGGGCGGTCTGGATCGAGGAAGAAGTCACGAACCAGCGGCAGGCCCGGCGTGACACTGTAGGGCTCGAAATCCGTGACCCCAGCGGCGGCCAGCACCTCGTCGTCAACCAGGAACTCACCGTTCAGGCTCCGCGACGGCTGCACGAAGATGGCGTGAGCGGCATCGGCCATGATCTCTGCCTTGCGGCTACGGCGTAGCATCTCGCCGCCGCCGAGCGCGAACTCCACCGCCGCTGTGGCAATGGCTGTTCGCGGCCACAGGGCATTGACAGCGACGCCCTGACGCTTGAACTCCTCGGCCAGGCCCAAAACGCAGAGGCTCATGCCGTACTTGGCAATAGAATAGGCCAGATGCGGGGCGAACCAGTCGGCCCGAAACTCAAGCGGCGGCGATAGCATCAGGATGTGCGGATTGGCGCTCTTGAGCAGATAGGGCAGGCAAGCCTGGCTGGTGACGAATGTGCCGCGGGTATTGACCTGGTGCATCAGGTCGTAGCGCTTCATCTCGGTGTCCAAGGTTGGCGTCAGGCTGATGGCAGAAGCGTTGTTGACGCAGATGTCGATGCCGCCAAACCGCTCGGCGGTCTGGGCCATAGCGGCGCGCACACGCTCCTCGTCACGCACATCGACGATCAGCGGTAGGGCGGAACCGCCGGCGGCCTCGATCTCTGATGCTGCAGTATGGATGGTGCCGGGTAGCTTGGGGTGCGGCCTATCGGTCTTAGCGGCAATCGCGATATTGCCCCCGTCACGGGCGGCACGCAGAGCAATGGCCAGGCCAATCCCTCGACTGGCGCCGGTTATGAACAGGGTTTTTCCCTTCAGGGTACCGACCATCTCGCTATTTCCCCCTCTTCGGTGACAAGTTGAGCCGTTGGGCCCGACTTGGAAAGCTCAGATGTGACCTTCGCGTATTTGTCGCATTTCCTTTGCAGAAGGCTCCTATAGGCGAAGGCTCAACCGCCTCAGGAAAAGGATTATTTTGCCATGTTCAGTCTGTTCCAGGCGGTAATGCCCAAAGAAATGCGGTTTTTCGACCTGTTCGACCGCCAGGCCAAGACCTTGGTCGATGGAGCGCAGGCCTTGGGAGAGGTGCTGCAAGGCGGTGCATCGATTGTGTCCGGTTGCGCCAAGGTCATCGCCGCCGAGGAAGAGGCCGACGAAATTACTGCCGAGGTGATGCTGGCGGTGCGCCGCACCTTCATCACCCCCTTCGACAGAAGCGACATCAAGGACCTGATTAGCACGCTCGACGATGCCATCGATCAGATGCGCAAGACCGCGAAAGTCGTCACCCTGTTCGAGGTCAACAGCTTCGATCCTGCCACCCAGGAACTGGGCCGCATCATTCTCGCCGCCGCCCAGCTCACCGCCGAGTCTGTCAGCCTGCTGGGTTCCATGCGCGCCAATGTCGGCAAGCTGAGCGAACTGCACGCCAAGATCGCCCTGCTCGAGGACGAGGCAGACGCCATCTATGATGCCGGCCGCAAGGCCCTGTTTCAGTTGCACGGCAAGGGCGGCAAGGGCAGCGACCCCATGGCCTACATCATTGGTGTCGACATTTACAGCCACCTGGAAAAGGTCGTCGATCGGCTCGAAGACGTGGCCAACCGTATCGGCGGCATCGTCATCGAACAGGTATAACGCCGGTGATCACGCTCACCCTCGTTCTCCTGATCTGCGTCGCCCTCGCCTTCGATTTTCTCAACGGCCTGCACGACGCAGCTAACTCCATCGCCACCATTGTATCGACCCGCGTGCTGCCGGCGCGCTGGGCCGTATTCTGGGCGGCTTTCTTCAACTTTATCGCCTTTACGGTCTTCGGCCTGCACGTGGCCAAGACGGTCGGGTCGGGCATCATCGACGTTAATATCGTCACCGACCGCGTAATCTTCGCGGCGCTGATCGGTGCCATTTCCTGGAATATTATCACCTGGTGGCGAGGGATTCCCTCGTCTAGCTCGCACGCCCTGGTGGGCGGTCTGATCGGCGCAGGCTTAAGCGCCGCGGGCCTCAGCGCTATCGTCTGGCATGGCGTCAGCCTGACCGTAGCCGGCATCATCGCTTCGCCGAGCATGGGCTTTTTCCTGGCCCTACTGTTGATGCTGGTCGTGTCCTGGGTCTGCCTGAAGCTGACGCCTTTCGGGGCCGATAAAATCTTCCGGCGGCTACAGTTCGTCTCTGCCTCGCTTTACTCGCTTGGCCACGGCGGCAACGACGCCCAGAAGACCATGGGGATCATTGCCGTATTGCTCTATGCCCACGGCTTAGGCGGCGGCGGTGAGTTCAAGGTGCCCTTCTGGGTGGTGATCACGTGTCAGACCGCCATGGCGGCTGGAACGCTGTTCGGGGGCTGGCGAATCGTTCACACTATGGGTTCGAAAATCACCAAACTGTCACCGATGCAGGGCTTCTGCGCCGAAACTGGAGGAGCAATCACCTTGTTCTTGGCGACGCACATTGGAGTGCCAGTCTCGACCACCCATACCATCACCGGCGCAATCGTCGGGGTGGGCGCTGCGCGTCGTGTGAGCGCGGTGCGCTGGGGCGTGGCCCGGTCGATCGTGTTCGCCTGGATCGTGACCATGCCAGCAGCCGCTTTGATCGCGTCGGCGTCTTACTTCGTCGCCGGACTCTGGATGAAGTGAGCGACGAGGACGATATCCCGCAAGAGGCATTGCTGGCCCAGGTGGCCGCCCTACCCTACCGCATGTCCTCCGGCGAGATCGAAGTCCTGCTGATCACATCGCGCGACAGTCGCCGCTGGCTGATCCCCAAGGGCTGGCTGATGAAACGGCACTCCGGCTCGGAAGCTGCGGCCGTCGAAGCCTTCGAAGAGGCCGGAATACGCGGTGCCGTCGCCACCTCGCCCTTAGGGGCCTACACCTACCAGAAGACCATGAAGGACGGTGCGGCGGCCTTATGCCGGGTTCAGGTCTATCCGATGGCCGTGAAGCGCCAGGCTAAAAAGTACAAGGAAAAGGGTCAGCGCCAGCTGCAATGGCTGCCGCCGCATCTGGCCGCCGAACAGGTGGCCGAACCCGAACTGGCCGCCCTGATCGCGGGCTTTAAGCCTGCACGGGGATTGAAGCCTTAGGCCTAACCGAAACCCCAGGCGAACGCCCGGTCTAGCCTCTGTAGGTCATGCTTTCAGACAGCTTACCTGCGCCACCCGTAGGTCGCGCCGCAGGCTGTCTGCCACCCGCCCGTAGTTTTCGGTCGTGATCGGCTCGCCCTGGGCGAACCCCGCCCATGCGCCGCGCGTGGACTTCAGCAAGCCGGTCACGGTCTCTGGCGCGGTGGTATAGATGCGGCCCCGTCTGGGGGCGTCGGCAATCGTTATGCCGATCACGCGGCCGGCCGGATCGAGCGCCGGTGCCCCCGATAGGCCCGCCAAACTGCCCACCAGCGTGTCGGTACGGCCGACTTCAGCCCAGACCAGAACCGGCTCGGTATGGGCCGCGCGGCCATGGAGCACCATGTTCTCGCGGCCGAGCAGGCGCGACGTCACCTCCCCGGCACGGCCCTGCGGAAAGCCCGGATGAAAGGCTCGGTCACCACGCCGCAACGGCAGGGTCAGTCCCATCGGCATGGCGGGCGCGCCACCCTGGGTGGTGAGGATCGCTGCCTCGCCGCGGCGGCCCAGATGCACCTTAGCCGCCACGCCTCGCCCTGGTGCGACGATCAGGGCCACCTGCTTGCAGCCATCGACCACATGCCGCGCGGTCAGCCACACCCCGTTGTCGGCAATGCTGAAGGCCGTGCCGGAGCCCGGATCAGACTTGGCCGGCACCTTGACGACGATGGCGGGGTCAAACGGCGACGCTGGCCCTAAGGCCAAACCTTCCAGACTGGGGGCTGGCGGCGGCGCAGGGGCGTCGGCCACCTCGCGGCGGCCGATCGCGGCCACCACCAGGGCAGAGACCACGGCAGAATAGACCAGCCAGTCGGGAAGCCTGGGAAAATGCACCGCGTCTTAGCCGGCGACGGCGGCGGCCAGCACGAGGGCAGTCGCCAGTTTGGCTCCAATCAAGAGGGCGGCGGCGGCCACGTCGCCGTCCTGAATGCGCTGCGGCAGGCCACGCAGCACCATATCGACGATGCGAAAGACCAGCAGTTGCACCGCCACGGTCGCCACGCCCCAGACAGCGATCTCCACAATCGAGGTCGAAGCGCTGAGGGACATCGCCAGCGGAATCGCTAGCCCGATCATCACCCCACCCAATGATAGTGCGGCCGCGGCATTCCCATCGCGGATCAGGGCGATTTCTTTATGCGGCGTCAGCAGGGCGCAGAGCGTCGTGCCCAACACCAGGATCAGCATGGTGACGCCCGCGTGCAGCAAGGTCAGCGGAAACCCGGTGGCGAAGGCCTGAATCTCGGGGGACTGAAGTTGAGTCGGCATGAGTGATCCCCGATGGGTGGCGACAACCGATAGCATAGGCAGGGAAGGCAGTGCGAGGGGCTCCGCCTATCGGCTCATCTTGGCGGAAAATTGGTCGGATTGCCCGCCTTGGCGGAAGAAGCAGACTATTGAGGAGCCTCAGCCTCGGCGATTTTCCGCTGCGCGCTGGCCCTTACCTTTTCACTCTCGCTCTTGAGCTGCCCGCAGGCGGCCAAAATATCGCGACCGCGCGGGGTGCGGATCGGACTGGCATAGCCGGCGCGGTTCAGGATCGCGGCGAAGGTCTCAATCGTTCCCCAGTCCGAACATTCATAGAGCCCGCCGGGCCAGGGATTGTAGGGGATCAGGTTGATCTTTGCGGGTATTCCCTTGACCACCTGCAACAGCGCTTTGGCGTCGGCGGGCGTATCATTGACGCCATTCAGCATCACATATTCGAAGGTCACGCGCCGCGCGTTGGACAGGCCCGGATAGGCCTGCACCCCGGCCATAAGCTGGGCGATGTCGTATTTCTTGTTCAACGGCACTAATATGTCGCGCAGATCATCGCGGGCCGCGTGCAGCGAAATGGCCAGCATGGCACCGGTGCGCTCGCCCAGGGCCTTGAGTTCGGGAACCACGCCAGACGTCGAGACCGTGATCCGGCGCCGCGAAATGCCGATGCCTTCATTGTCGCTGATGATGTCGATGGCGGCGGCGACGTTGTCGAGATTGTAGAGCGGCTCGCCCATACCCATGAAGACGATGTTTGAAAGGCGCCGGTCGGCCTTGTCGGACGGCCATTCCTCAAGATCGTCGCGGCACACCTGCACCTGGGCGACGATCTCGGCCGCTGTCAGATTACGCACCAGCGGCTGGGTCCCCGTGTGACAGAAGGTGCAGTTGAGCGTGCAACCCACCTGGCTAGATACGCACAGCGCCCCAGCGCGGCCGACGTCTGGAATATAGACGGCTTCCACCTCGATGCCCGGCGCCGTGCGCAGCAGCCATTTTCGGGTGCCATCGACGCTGACCTGGCGCTCGACGATCTCAGGCCGGGCCACGGTGAATCGCTCGGCGATGGCCGCACGGGCTTCCTTGCCGATGTCGGTCATCCTGTCGAAATCGGTAACGCCGAAATGGTGCATCCAGCGCCAGATCTGCGTAGCACGCATCTTCGCCTGGCGTGGATCAACCACGCCAGATTCCACCAAGGCAGCGGCAAGCTCGGCGCGGGTCATGCCCGACAGATTAGCCGGCGCTGCCGCCTTTGGCGTCGCGCGAGAAAGGTCGAGGGTGAGGGTCACGCGGGATTCATAGCAGAAAATTGGCAGCCTTGAGATCGTCAATCGTTAGATTGCGATGCGTGGCAATCTTGTCGCGCCTCTAAACGGCTTGGGTTAAGAGACGATCCACATGACCAACGGCCAGCAAAAAGCGCCGCGCCAGCGACGCACACTGTTACAGGCGACCTTCTACTGGGGCGCGGTGGCCGGTGTGTGGGGGCTTATCGTCTTGGCCGCCCTGTTCGCCGTGTTTGCCACCGACCTGCCCGACACCAGCAAGATCTTTGACGCGAAGCGCCAGCCGTCGATCTCCTACCTCGACCGCTCCGGCGCACTTTTGGCCGTGCGCGGTAGCCAGCTGGCACCGCCGGTCGACCTCGACGCCCTGCCCAAATATGTGCCCGAGGCATTTATCGCTATCGAGGACCGCCGCTTCTGGTGGCATCCCGGCTTCGACCCGATCGGCATCACCCGCGCCTTCTTGTCCAACTTTACGCGCGGCAACGGCCCGTTGAGCGGCGGCTCGACCATCACCCAGCAGCTGGCGCGTAATCTGTTCCTGACCTTCGACCAGACCTGGCGACGCAAGGGTCAGGAGCTGATCCTGGCGATTTGGCTGGAGATGAAATTCTCCAAGAAAGAAATCCTGGCGCTTTATCTAAACCGGGTGAACTTCGGTGCGGGTGCCTATGGCATAGAGGCCGCCGCCCAGCGCTATTTCAACAAGCTGGCGAAGTCCCTCACCATCGGGGAGGCAGCCCTGCTGGCCGGACTGATGAAGGGCCCCAGCCGCTATTCGCCAGTCTATAACACTGAGCGCGCTGAGCGTCGCGCCACCATCGTGCTCGACGAAATGGTCTCCACCCACGCCATCACCTCGGCCCAGCGGGACGAGGCCTTCGCCACCCCCGTGCGGGTCAGCGCTGTGATGGCCAATCAGCGCGCGCAGTATTTCACCGACTGGATTGATGGTCAGGTGCG
>CAISYT010000152.1 GCA_903889785.1 uncultured Caulobacterales bacterium | reverse complement strand
TCGAACCAGAACTTCCTGGCCCTGCAAAGCCAGCTGGAAGGCACGGAGAACCGCGTAACCATCGCGCGGCGCGACTACAACATGGCGGTGCAGGACTACAATATCAGCCTGCGCACCTTCCCCACCGCTCTCTGGGCCAAGATCTTATACTCCAGCCAGAAGCCGGCCCTGCCGTTCGAGGCCCAGGCCAACGCCCAGGCTGCGCCGACGGTTAGCTTTGACACCACCCCGCCAGCAACGGCCCCGGCGTCCGCCTCGGCCAAACCCTGATGCTTTGGCGACGCCTGAGGGCGGCGGGTGGCTTGGCCGCAGCCGCCCTGCTGTGGATCGGCTTGCTGAACGGCGATGCCCTGGCTGCGCCGAAGTTCCCGGTCCTGACCGGCCGTGTGGTTGACGACAGCCAGATGCTGTCGCCGGCGACCGAGCAGGCGCTGGACGCGAAATTGCAGGGCCTGGAGCAGCAGACCGGCCGGCAGCTAGTGGTTGTGACACTGCCATCTCTGCAGGGCTATGAGATCGAGGAATTTGGCTATCAGCTCGGTCGGGCCTGGGGAATTGGCGAGGCTAAGAGGAACAACGGTGCCCTGCTGATAGTGGCCCCCACTGAACACAAGGTGCGGGTTGAGGTAGGGTACGGCCTTGAACCGGTGCTGACCGACGCGCTTTCCAGCATGATCCTGCAGACCAATGTGTTGCCGCAGTTCAAGGCCGGCGACATGGAAGGAGGGGTGATGGCCGGGGCCGATGGCATCATCGCCCAGTTGACCCTGCCGGCTGACCAAGCTGCAGCGCAGGTTAAGGCGGCAGCGAAGCCGGCATTGCAGCAAGGCAGTGCACGCACCGGACTGCCGGTGCTGCTGATCATTCTTGTGCTGATCTTCCTGTTTAGACGCGGGAGCGGCGGGGGTGTGATGCCCTGGCTGCTGCTGGGGGCCATGAGTAGCGGCGGTAACGATCGCTGGGGTGGCGGTGGCTATGGCGGTGGTGGCGGCGGTTTTTCCGGCGGCGGCGGCTCGTTCGGCGGCGGCGGATCTTCGGGGAGCTGGTGATGAAGATGTCGCAAGAGGATCACGCCCGCATTGCCGCGGCGGTAGCGGCGGCGGAAGGGACAACCAGCGGCGAGATCCGTTGTGTCTTGGCCGATAAGCGCGACCTGATGCAACTGGCCTTCCTGTCGGCGGCAGGGGCGCTTGTGCTCCCCGGTGTGGCGTTGCTTTTCGGCTTTCGGCCTTGGGAGGTGGTGCTGCCGACCGGCAGCTGGGCCGTAATTGATCCGGCTCCGGAACAGGGGTTGTTGATCTATGTCGCGCTGCAGGCGCTGTTGTTTGTGATCGCCCTGGGTGTTGGCGTTTCGCCCCTGTCGCGGTGGCTGACCCCACCGGCGCTACGCGCGCGGATCACGCGCAAGGCGGCCGAGGCGAAATTTGTGGCTCTCGGCCTGACCTACACGCGAGATCGCACCGGTGTACTGTTGTATGTGAGCCTGGCCGAGCGTCGGGCCGAGGTGCTGGCCGACATCGGCATTTATGACAAGGCCCCCAACCAGGTATGGGACGAGGTCACGGCCCTGCTGATCGATGGCCTCAAGCGCGGCCATGCGGCGGACGGGTTTGTCGGCGCGGTGAACCGGACCGGGGAGATTCTGAGCGCATACCTGCCGCGCAAGGACGACGACCGCAACGAACTGCCCGATAGTGTCATCGAGGTGCGGTAGGACCGCGTCGCTGCAGGGCTTGATGGTCGAAAGCAAATCACCCGACCCAATCCACTGTCGCGAAGTGCGAACGGTCGGTCCCTAGAAAATTCGAAAGCTGACGCGTGATGGTAGCGCTGGCGAAGGCTGCCAAGGCGGCGGCTTTGGTGCCGGCGGCGGAAGCGGCGACAGGCCCGGCGCTAGCGCATGCGTGAGATGTAGACGGCATCCCTGATCTTGGCGCGGCGGCGCATCAGGACTAGGGCGTCAACGATGAACCAGAGACCCGCCACGATCAGGCCAGGGACCACGGTCGCCGCCAGATTGAGGTGCCGCAGGCCGCCTGCCGCGATGCCGGCGCACACCAATGCTGTAACGGCGAATGCCAGCGCCTGGGTTATGATCAGCCGCGGGAAAGTATGACCCATCCGCCTTAGTATCAAAAGGACGCCGCGGCTGAGCACGAATTGGCCCAGCAGCAGTGTGAGACGCAGGACCCAGAGCGACATCAGGCAGCCCCATCTGTCCGCTCACGCGGACGGCACGTTTTGTGTCGTAAAATGGTTGCGGAGCGTTTCATCCCGCCAAGTGTAGCGGTATTACGCCCGCGTTCTAGGGATGGCGCTTGACGTTCGAAACTAAATCACTCGACTAACTTCCCATCTTCGCAAAGTGCGGCTGACAGCCACGAGCCGTTTTTACTGATATCAACTTTTCGGGCCCGAGGCTGACGCCGCCCCGCCCTTGGTGGCGATCGCGCTGACAACAAGCCAGGCGACGGAACAGCTACCGGCGCGGTAGACTGAGTCCATGAGTGTAGCCTTCACAAAGGAAGGGGACGCGGAGTCCGTCGCCGCCGACCTGCCAGACCGTCCGATTTCGTCGCATCCGAACCTCGTCACGCCTAGTGGCCTGGCGCTGCTTAATGAGGCGCTGGCGCAGGCACGTTCGGCCTATGCCGCCGCACGAAGTGCCGGCGACGGGGTTTCAGCTGACCGAACGGCAATGGCGCGCGCAACGCGCGACCTGCGCTACTATGCCGCCCGGCGTGGCAGCGCCCAGCTGGTGGAGCCTTCAAACGAAATCGGTGTCGCGCGGTTCGGCTCGACGGTGACGCTCGATCGCGCAGATGGCCGACGGCAGATGTTCCGCATCGTAGGTGAGGACGAGGCCAATCCGGCAGCGGGGGCGATTTCGTACATCTCTCCGCTGGCTCAAGCTCTGATGGGAAGAGGGATTAGCGACGAGGTCCAGGTTGCAGGCGGCGATGCCGAGATCATCACGATCGCATAAACTGCGTTAACGCTGCCCATTGCCCGCGGCCGCATTATCTAGCAATGTTAATGTGATAGACTCGGGCCCAGACCCATCGATGACGCCGGGGAGGGCGTAGGAATGACGATCTATGGTGTAGCGCTGCTGGCGCTTTGTTACATGGTGGGGAGCTTTCTCGGCGACGCACTGGGCATGCTTTTGCATGTGAAGGCCAATGTGGGCGGTGTCGGCATCGCCATGCTGCTGCTGATCATCTCGCGCACTTGGCTCAAGAAATCAGGCAAACTGACTCACCCTCTCAAGCTGGGGATCGAGTTCTGGGCAGCACTGTATATTCCCATCGTGGTGGCCATGGCTTCGATCCAGAATGTTATCGCAGCCGTCGATGGGGGGCCGATGGTGCTGATTGCCGCCTTTGGAACCGTAGCCCTGGTCTTCGGATGCACGGCGTTGCTGGGTCGGTTCGTGCGCGGCTCTACGAACTGGGACCCGCACGCTGAGAGCGTGCTTAGCGGCGATCCGGAGTAGCCGACATGAACCTCTTAGAAGAAATTACCAAGGTCTTCGCCGAAAATGGCTTAGTCGGTGCCTTCCTCATGGTCGGTGCTGTGATGATGGTCAGCTATTTCGTCTCACGTCGCCTGACGATGGGTCGAATCCATGGTTCAGCCATCGCAATCATGATCGGCCTGGCCCTGGCCTACTGGGGCGGCACTCAATCTGGCGGCACGAAGGGTCTGGCAGACATAAAGTTGTTCGCTGGCCTGGGCTTGCTAGGCGGCGGCATGCTGCGCGACTTTGCCATTACCGCCACCGCCTTTGAGGTGGATGTCGACGAGGCCAAGAAGGCCGGGATGTTGGGCGCGATCGCGCTGGCGTTCGGTACGGTGGTGCCGTTTATCTTCGGATGTTGCATAGCCTGGGCCTTCGGCTATCGCGATGCTGTGTCTATCACCACC
Organism: uncultured Caulobacterales bacterium; assembly: GCA_903889785.1. GTDB lineage: Bacteria > Pseudomonadota > Alphaproteobacteria > Caulobacterales > Caulobacteraceae > Caulobacter. The sequence continues at coordinate 613 of CAISYT010000152.1, read as the reverse complement.
ATTGGTGCCGGAGCGGGGTCATATATAATTGGCCCAGTGACGGGTGCGGCCCTGGGCGCCAGTTCGGCCGTCATGGCGCTCGCCATTGCAACCGGCGTTTTGAAGGCGGTGACCGTGATGATCGTCACTCCGTTCCTTGCCAAGCTGATTGGGGTCAACAATCCGCAGAGTGCTATGGCGTTCGGCGGCTGCGTCGGCACAGTGAGTGGCGTGACCGGTGGGCTTGCGGCGTATGACCCGCGGCTGGTGCCTTACGGTGCCCTTACCGCGACATTTCACACCGGCATTGGCTGCTTGGTCACCCCGTCTATCGGATTTCTGGCGGTACGAGCGATCGTCGGCGGCTAGAGAGAAATTTTCGCGCTGGTAACAAGAAAACTCTATAGCCCAGCGGGATTATAGGAATTAAAAAGGTCTAACGCCGCTGGTCGCCACCTGGCTTCCAGCGGCTTGTCTTGCGCGGAGTTTCGCCAACCTCCAAGCGCAGTTGGGGCCGCCGCATGACCGCACCTATCGCCAAGGCCATAATCGGCACGCCGGACAGCCATGCGCGCGCGCTTGTCAAGGCCCTTTCCTGGCGGGCCATTGGGACGGCCGACACCTTCCTGTGGAG
>CAISYT010000151.1 GCA_903889785.1 uncultured Caulobacterales bacterium | reverse complement strand
CCCGCCGCAACCAGTCCAACGCTGTAGGGAAGGCGGAACCTGCGCGAAAGCATCGCCACGACGCATGCAATCAGGAGGATCAGACCGATCTGGCTAACAGACATCGACATCCTCATTGGCTGCCCGACGAAGGCGCGCCCTGAAACTTTCGTGCGCAAACCCTAGCATGCTCGCGCGGGACGGGGCATCAGATTGGCTATGCCGGTGTCCCGCCCCTACCGACCCGAACCGCGTTTCATGGCCCTGGGCCCTGAATTCGCCGACAACGTTGAGCCGGCACGGTTTCCGACGGCAATCATCAGGCACCGCCATCAGCGTGCGGCGGCCACCGTGGGCCTGGAGCAACTCAGTGATGCTGAATGGCTGGCTCATTTCGCGCGGTTCGAGCCCTTGCCAGAAAACCAGCCCAAGCCGCTGGCGATGCGTTACCACGGCCATCAATTCCGGAATTACAATCAAGAGCTAGGCGACGGCCGTGGGTTCCTGTTTGCCCAACTGCGCGAGACGGGAACCGGTCGATTACTTGACCTGGCCACAAAAGGGTCCGGCAAGACGCCCTATTCACGCTCCGCCGACGGACGGCTAACGCTGAAGGGCGGGGTGCGTGAGGTTTTGGCCGCAACCATGCTTGAGACGCTTGGGGTGCCCACCAGCCGCGCCTTCAGCTTAATCGAGACGGGTGAGGCGCTGGAACGCGGCGATGAACCCAGCCCCACCCGGTCCGGCGTCTTAACCCGGTTATCGCATAGCCATATCCGTTTCGGCACCTTTCAACGCCATGCCTATTTCGACCGGCCCGACTTGGTCGGAACTCTGGCTGAATATGCCCTGGCCACCTATTTCCCTGACGTCGACGCCACCGATCCGGGCGCAGCCCTGATGGCCTGTGCTGCGCGCGCCACCGCGCGACTAGCTGCCCGCTGGATGGCCGCCGGCTTCGTGCATGGCGTGCTCAACACCGACAACATGGTCGTAACCGGCGAGAGCTTTGATTACGGCCCCTGGCGCTTCTTGCCGCGCAGCGACCCCTATTTTACCGCCGCCTATTTCGACCACGCGGGGCTCTATGCATTTGGCCGACAGCCCCAAACGGCGTTCTGGAATTTGGAACAGCTGGGCGGATGTTTGTCGCTGATCAGCGGCTCGGAAGGACTGATCGCCGCGCTGGAGCTATTTGGTCCGGCGTACCAGGCTGAACTGGCCGCTGCGGTGGTCGAGCGGCTTGGGTTGGTTTCCCGTGGGGCTGGCGGCGACCAGGGGCTGGCCCAGGCGGCCTTCGCCGGCTTGTCGGAAGGCGGTGAAGCGCTCCGCTGGGAGCCGTTCTTCTTCGACTGGTTCTGCGGTGCCGCCTCAGAGCGCCGGGCCCTGGAGAGTCCCCGCAGCGTGCTTTACCAGCAGGCGGCCATGCTTGAATTCCGCCGCCGCCTCGAGGGCTATGAGCCCGAGCGACGCGAGCGGCTGGAGTCGCCCGTTTTTGCCGCCGACCTGCCGCAGGAAATGCTGATCGCTGAGGTTGAAAACATCTGGGCCGCCATCGCCTATCAAGAGAATTGGCAGCCGCTTCATGACAAGCTGGCGGCCCTGGAGGCGGCGAGGCTTGCCTATGGCTTGGCCCCGCAGAGCCGTAACGATTGCGATTAATCGACTACGGCCGCACCCAGAGCGGTGTGCCGGAGTTCGCTGCCTATGAGATTCCCCCGCCTGCGATCCGCAGCTGTCTTTAACTTGGGCCCGGACTTGTCACCGGAGCGGCGGACGACGATCCGAGCGGCATCGCCACCTATTCCCAGGCCGGAGCGCAGTTCGGATTCACCCTCCTTTGGACCATGGTCCTGACGTTTCCGCTGATGGTGGCGGTGCAGCTTGTGGCGGCGCCGACCTCGCGGCGATGGGCGAGGGGGCGGCCTTGGTGCTGCCGTTCGACGCGCGCGTCTATACCGTGGCCTTTGCCCTGATCTCACTGGGGCTACAGATCTTCATCCCCTTTCATCGTTACGCGCGCTTGCTGAAATGGCTAACCGCGGTGCTGCTGGCCTACGTGGCTGTGGTGTTCTCGGTCAAACTGGACTGGGGCGAGGTGGGCCGTGGCCTGATACAGCCCAGGATCGAGGGCGGCAGGGCGGGCGTGGGACTCATCGTCGCCCTCTTCGGCACCACGATCAGCCCCTACATTTTCTTCTGGCAGAGCAGTCAGGAGGTTAAGGAGATCGCGCAACATGCCGATGAACATGCCCTGCGCGCATCTCCCCATGAGGCCAAGGCGCAGTTCGCCCGCATAGGAGTCGATACCTGGTTTGGGATGGCGGCCTCCAACCTGATCGCCCTCGCCATCATCATCTCGACGGCCGCAACCCTGCACGCCACGGAATCAACCAGATCGCCACGGCGGTAGACGCCGCCAAGGCCTTGCGGCCTGTCGCTGGCCCCTTCGCATTCCTTTTGTTCAGCCTGGGCATGTGATGGCACCGGCTTGCTCGCCGTGCCGGTGCTGGCCGGCTCTGCGGCGCTAAAAATATAGGCGATTTCGCCGCTCGACATGCTCTATCCCTTCCGTCTTAGCCTTCGGATCGGTTTTGG
>CAISYT010000150.1 GCA_903889785.1 uncultured Caulobacterales bacterium | reverse complement strand
GGCGGCTCCTGAGGTCCGCGTTTTATCGGATTAGACCTTCAGGTTCCGGTCAGGGCCAAGGGTTATCCCTAGGCCACGCGGTACGCCGTCGAGGTTCCGACCGCACCAGACCTGCGGTGAATCGGCAGGCTGAAGCTCACCGTCGCCCCCGCGCCGAGCACGCTTTCGATCTCCAATGTCCCGTCGTGCATCTCCACCAGAGACTTGGCCAGGCCCAGGCCCAGGCCCAGGCCAGTGCCCTGTTGGGACTTGGCGTGCTGGTTCTCCACCTGCTCGAACGGCTTGGCCAGGCGCTGCAGGTCATCGGGCGCGATCCCGATGCCCGTGTCGCTCACACTTATCCGCACCCGCTCGCCCAAAATGTCCTGCCGCGCCTCGGCCCACACGCTGATCCGCCCACCGCGTGGGGTGAACTTGATCGCGTTCGACAGCAGGTTCAGCAGCACCTGTTTGACCGCGCGATAGTCGGCCTCGATCTCTGGTAGGTGGGGGAAATCGATCTTCAGGTTCAGCTCCGCCGTCTCCGCCCGGTTGAGCACAAGTCGCACGGTGTCCTGGGCCACATCGGCCAGGTTCATCGGCTCGAACTTCAGGTTCATCTTGCCGGCCTCGATCTTGCTCATATCGAGGATGTCGTTGATCAGCGCCAGCAGGTGCTGACCGCTGTTGTTGATGTCCTGGGCATATTCCTTGTAGCGGTCGTCCCCCAGCGGCCCGAACATCTGGGCGATCATGATCTCGCTGAATCCATTGATCGCATTCAGCGGCGTGCGCAGTTCGTGGCTCATATTGGCCAGGAACTCGCTCTTGGCCCTGTTGGCACCCTCGGCCTTGACCTTCTCGGCCTCATATTTTCGGGCCAGCTCTGCGAGCTGGTCCTGGCGGCGCTCCAGTCCGGTCTCGGCTTGCTGCAGTTGTTCCTCGTTGCGGCGACGGGCCTCTTCCTGTACCTTGATCATGGTCACGTCGGCGGCGGTCATGACCAGCCCGCCTTCAGCGGTACGCCGCTCTCTAATCTGGATCCAGCGGCCATCGTGCATCTGCGCCTCGCGCAGGCCCTTCATCGCGGCCGGATATTCTTGGGCGATGGCCAGCTTTGCAAAGCGGTTCACCTGGTCGCGATGCACCCCGGGTTTGAGCAGCTTGGTGTCGACGCCGAACACGTCGCGGAAATTGCGGTTGCACATCAGCAGGCGCCCGTTGCGGTCCCACAGGATGAAGGCCTCCGACACGCTCTCGATGGCATCGCGAAGCCGGCTTTCCGCCGCCTGGGCCCTCGCCTGGGCGATACGCTCCTCGGTCACGTCCAGCGCCACCCCGATGATACGGGTGTGGCCACCGCTCGCCGTCTTGCCAAATCCCTGGCCGCGCGCGTCCAGCCAGATCGGCCGCCCGCCATTGGTCGGGGGTACGCGGAACGAGACGTCGAACGCGCCATACTGCCCCGCATTGGCCACGGCCTCGCGTACGCGGTCGCGGTGGTCGGGGGCCACCCGGTCCAGCAGGGCCTGACCACTCACCACCCTGCCACCGCCCCAACCGAAGATCAGGCCCGTCATGTCGCTCATAAACACCTGGTCGGCACCGAGGTCCCATTCCCATATGCCGCAGCGCGCCGCCTCCACCGCCATGCGGAACCGCTGCTCATTTCCAGCGAAAGTGCGCTCGCTGTCCTCCATGCGCCGGCTTTGTCGCAACAGCAACAGTGCCAGGATCAGGCCCGCAACCATCGGCACCAGCAACGATGCCATGTCCTCAATATGTTGCGTATTCGCAGCCTTAGCATCGGTCGGTACGGCCGCTGCCAAGGCGATCAGTGCCCCGCCGGCCGCCGGTGCCGTGGAAAGTTCCAGCAGGCTGTCGTCGGCGGCCTGCCCGCGCAGCGCGGTGTTGTCCCGTAAGTCCTGGGCAGAGATGCGGAAGGCCTGTTCCAGCGTCGTCGCGCCGCTGGCCGTGCCTGCGGCCGACGCCAGATGCCCGTCGCTGAAGACTAGGGCAGCAGCGCTAGCCCCAGTCGGTAGGCCGGGCAGGAGGCTGTCTGGCGTGCTCACGGCGACGATGACCGCCCGCCCTGGGGCGGTGCCCGGGGTGATCAAGGCGGAATAGACTGGACGACGGCCGGTTTTCTGCTTCGCGCCCTTGGTGTCGCCGGC
>CAISYT010000149.1 GCA_903889785.1 uncultured Caulobacterales bacterium | reverse complement strand
GTCGCAATCAGTTGCCGCCGCTGCCCGCGCCTTCGGCTGCAGGCGGCGTCATCTTCTTCTGGATCGCTTCGATGCGCACCGAGGTGTCGCGGTACTTGGCGTAGTAGGTGCGCGCGGTCTGGAATTGCTCCAACGCGGCCGCCATCGCGCGTGCCAGCCGTCTCGCCTTGGCGTGATTGAGGGCGGCCAGGTCATGCAGGCCGGTCTGGCCGAGCAAGGTGAGGTGCATCGTGAAGGCCAGGGCGACCAGACCGCTGTTGGTACAGACATTCGATGTCGCCTTCTCGCGGCGAATATGCTGTTCGCGCGTCGAGAGGGTGAGCACAAAGCCGCGCTTTCCATCGGCATCGACGGTCTGCCCGCAAAGCCGCCCAGGCATCTGCCGCAGGAACGTCTGGTTGGCGGCGAACAGGCCCAGGTAGGGCCCACCAAAGTTCAGCGGCCCGGCCAGGGATGCCCCCTCAGCAGCGACAATGTCGGCCCCCATTTCGCCCGGCGATTTAAGCAAGGCCAGGGAAAGCACCTCGGTGGTGACGCAGATGAGCAGGGCACCGGCAGCGTGCGCCGCCTCGGCTATGGCGGTGATGTCGGTTGCGGTCCCGAAAATGTTGGGCGTCTGCACGACGACGCAGGCGGTTTCGCCATCGATCGCGTCGGCGACCGCACTTTCCGCGTCGAAGGCGAGAGGCTGTGCAAACACCTCGATCCCCGCCGCCTTGGCCAGGGTCTGTATTGTCTGGGCATAGTGCGGATGCAGCCCGCCTGATAGCACGGCCTTGTGCCGGCCGGTAATCCGCGCCGCCATCATGACGCCTTCCGCCGCTGCGTTTGAGCCGTCGTAGAGCGATGCATTGGCCACATCCATGCCGGTGAGGCCGCAGACCTGGGTTTGGAATTCATACAGGGCCTGAAGAGTTCCCTGGCTGATTTCCGGCTGGTAGGGCGTGTAGCTGGTCAGGAATTCCGAGCGTTGGATCAGGTGATCGACGCTGGACGGAATGTGGTGGCGGTAGGCCCCTGCGCCGCAAAAAAACGGCCCTGCGCCAGCCGGGCGATTGCGCGCCGCCAGACCTTCCAGGGCACGTCGCACCTCCAGTTCACCCGCATGTCGCGGCAGGTCGACTAGGCCGTCGAGCAGGGCCTCACGCGGCGCGTCGCAGAACAGGGCATCGATGTCCGCGGCGCCGATCACGCCCAGCATCTGGGCTCGATCTTGGTCGGTCAGGGGCAGGTAGCGCATATTATAGTTTGCCCAGGAAGGCTTCGTAGGCGTCGCGGTCCATCAGTGCTTCAACAGCGGCGGGATCGGCAACCTTCAGCTTGGCAAGCCAGCCGGTGGTTTCGGGCCGGGCGTTGATCTGGTCAGGTTCCTCGACGGTCACGGTGTTGACCTCGGTTACGGTGCCGGCGATCGGCGAATAAACATCTGACGCGGCCTTGACGCTCTCGACCACAGCGAGGCTTTCGCCCGCCGCCAGCGTCTTGCCCACTGCCGGCAGTTCAACGAACACCACATCGCCCAGCTGTTCGGCGGCGTAGGCGCTGATCCCGACCGTGGCGATATCGCCGTTCAGTTCGACCCATTCATGGTCCTTGGTGAAGTGCATTTCAGTCTCCGATTTGGACTTGAGTCGGGTTGGGGTCAGGCGATGGGTTTGCGCACATAGGTGTGCGGCACGAAGGGCAGGGTGGTGACGAGGGCGGTCTGGACCCGCTCACGCACGATCACGCCCAGCTGGGTCTCGGGCTCGGCGAAATGGGGCGGCACAAGGCCCATGGCGATGGGCCGGCGCAGGGTGGGCGAGTAGGCACCGCTGCTGACAACGCCGATATTGCTGCCGTCGGGGCCAAGGATGACCGCGCCCTCTCGGGCTGGAGCGCCGTCCACCCGCAGACCAACGCGAATTCGGGGCGGGCCCTGGTCTAGCTGGTTAAGGATCACCGCCGCGCCCGGGAAATCGCCAGCCTTGCGCCGGCGAGGTGAGAGGGCGAAGGCGAGGTCCGCTTCTACCGGCGAAATATCGCCATCAATGTCGTGGCCGTGCAGCGGCAAACCGGCTTCCAGCCGCAGGGCGTCCCTCGCGCCCAAGCCGATCGGCTTGACCGATTCGTTGGCCAGCAGCCGATCCCAGAGCGGCTTGGCCAGGGTCGGCCAAGCCAGGATCTCTAACCCGTCCTCGCCGGTGTAGCCGCAGCGGGAGATGATCAGTATGCCCTCGTCGGTCGTGAACCGACCGGTCTCCATAAAGCCGAGGTGTTCCACCCCAGGTACGATGCCGCTCAATACCTGAACGGCCTTGGGACCCTGCAGAGCCAGCAGGGCCCAGTCTTGGAATGGCTTGAACTGGCCCCCCTTGGCGGCGACTGCGTCGCCGATGCGGGCGAAGTCGGCGTCCTTGTTGCCGGCGTTGACCACCACATAGAGCACGCCGGGTGAATCGGGGACGCGGCCAACGATCAGGTCATCGTCGATGCCGCCGCCGTCATTGAGCAGGAGGCTGTAGCGCAGCTTGCCGGGCTTGAGCGCCGCGATATCGCCACAGATCAGCGGCTCGATCATGGCGCTCACCGCGCGGTGGTCAGCCTGATCGTCGCCACTCGCCTTGCCGACCATCACCAGCGCCGTGCCCATGTGCGAGACGTCGAACAGGCCACAGGATTGGCGCGTCCACAGCGTCTCTTTCAGCACGCCGTCGGCATAGTGGATTGGCATGTCATAGCCGGCGAACGGCCCCATGGCCGCGCCAAGCGCGCGGTGCGCCGCGGTGAGCAGCGTTGATTTCAACGGACTTACATCTTGAGGCATAGCAAAGGGTTCCGCGCGACGACGCATCCAACCACGTTGGACGTTTCGCCCCCGCTGTCCCTTGGGCCTGAGAGATTCCGAAAGGCCCCAAGCGAGTTTAAAACTAGAAACGCTCAGACTTCGTGAGTGGAGCGCGACGGGCACCGAAACCGGCAAACCCGATCGGCTGTTACGCTCCTGCCTTCCTTGCTCCTTCGGCGCGCAGTCTTCCGGAGAAGGTGCGCTTTCCAGCGTTTCAAGGCTCTCGCGGTCCGTTTGCCTGAGCGTTTCCGGGGCGGTTGCGCCTTCGGCGCCGGATGCGAACACCCGGTCTCTCCCGCGAGAGTTAATTTGATGCTGGCCCCATACTCACTGAGAGTCAACGCGCCTTCACCGATCATCCCGGCATGAGCCGATGAGGGACGTCTTGTTACATCCGCTCGGGCGCGTCGAACCCAAGCAGGTCGATCGCCCGTTCCAGCTGTTTCAGCGCCGCCGCCGCCAGGGCCAGGCGCGACGCCCGTACATCCGCGTCCGGCGCGCCCATGATCGGGCAGGCGGCATAGAATTTTGAGAAGCCCGAGGCTAGGCGGTAGGCGTGTTCCGCCACAAAATTGGGAGCCTTCTTTTCATAGGCTTCAATCACGGCGGCGTCGAAGCCGTCGAGGATCAGGCCAAGGTCGCGCTCGGCCTGTTCACGGATGATGATCGGACCGTCTGGCTCACCCTCTTCCGCAGCGCGGCGGAGCACCGATTTCACCCGCACCGCCTGGTACAGCAGGTACGGTCCGGTCTTGCCCTCGAAACTGGTGAAGCGGTCGAGATCGAACACATAGGACGTGCCGCGGTAGTTCTGCAGGTCGGCGAATTTCAGCGCCGCTACAGCCACCTTCATGGCGATGTCTTCGAAGGCTTCCGGCTCAAGTTCGCCGCCCAGGCCGGCCTCTTTCAGGCGGTCGCGGGCCTTGGCCCGCGTCATTTCGATTAGATCGTGCAGCTTGAGCACCCCGCCCTCGCGGGTCTTGAACGGCTTGCCATCGGGCCCGTTCATAGTGCCAAAGCCGATGTGTTCTAGCGTGCCCTCCGCAGCATAGCCGGCAAGGTAGGCGGCGCGGAAAACCTGTTCGAAATGGTCGGCCTGCCGCTGATCGACACAGTAGAGTATCAGTTCCGGATCAAAGGTGTTGCGCCGGTCGACAATGGTGGCGAGGTCGGTCGCGCCATACATGGCTGAGCCCTCGGACGAGACTACGATCAATGGCGGCAGCTCGCGCTTGTCGTCCTCGCGCGCGATACGGACAATTTGGGCCCCTTGGTCCGGCACCAGCAGGGTCTTGGCCGTCAGGTCCTCGGCCATGGGCCCGAGGAGGTCGTTGGCGTCGCTCTCGCCTTTCCAAAGATCGAAATCGACATTCAGCGCGTGGAATTCTCGCTCCAGCGCCACGCGGCTGACGATGACGAATTGCCGCCAAATGGCGCGGTAGGCCTCGCGGCCGGACTGAAGGTCCGCCGTCGCCTTCCGGGCGCGGTCGCGGTAGTCGGTATCCGCCTTGGCCTGGGCTGCGGCCACGGGATAGAGCCGCTCGAGCATGTCGAGGTCAATCAAGCTGTCGATGGCCTTGGCCGCAGTCGCCGTGTCGCCGCCGTTGTCGATAAAGGTGACCACGTCGCTCAGGTCGGGGTTCTCGTCTGTGGCCGCCACGATCAGCAGCCCCATCTGGAAGCCCCAGTCGCCGAAGTGGGCATCGCCCAAGGTCACGTCGCCTCGGAAGCGATAGATACGCTTGATGGATTCGCCGATGATCGAGCTGCGCAGGTGGCCGACATGCATCGGCTTCGCCACATTGGGCCCACCGTAGTCGATCATCACTCGGTGCGATGTGGCAGCTTCGCTGGCGCCAGCACGCGGGCTGTCAGCGATATCCTGCACCCGGCGGGTCAGGGCGTCGTTGCTGACACGAAAATTGATGAAGCCGACGCCGGCGATGTCGATAGCCGAGACCAGCGGATGACCGGCCAGTTTTTCTTGGATCGACAGGGCAATGTCGCGCGGTGGTCGCTTTGCGACCTTGGCCACCGCCATGGCACCGTTGCTCTGGAAATCGGCAAGGTCAGGACGATCGGAGGTGGTGACGCGCGCGAATTCTACAGGCAGTCCAAGCTCCGCGAACACGACTGTGTTCGCGTCAGTCAGCTGCCGCCGGAGGTCAGTCATGGAGTCGTGGGTGCCGTGGAAGCGGCCGAGGCCTGGACGTTGACGCGGAAGCGCTTGCCGTCGCGGTTGAACGCCGCCATCTCAGGCGTCACGTCGAATCCAACCAGCACTTCGAAGTTTGAGCCGCTGACCTTGATGTCAGCCCGTGGGATGGTGATGTCCTGCACCGTCTCGGTGATCATGGCGCGGTCCTGGCCAGCCGCAAAATCCACCGGCAGATCAAAGTATTCCTTGGTGATGACGCGCAGATTCCGCTGGGTTACGGCAATCCAGTAGCGGTAGGTCTTGCTAGACGAGGTGCCCTGCGAACCGCGTCCGAGCGCGAAAAGCATCTGCACCGAAACTTTGATCGGGTCCGCGCCCTTGTAGGTGCAGGCCGACGACACGCCTTGAATCTCGCCTGTATAGGCCACCGCCGCGGCGGACTCCTTCTTGTCCTTGAATTCCTGGTAGCGGCCGGCGTCGTATAGCACCTTCACATAGGGGCATGGACCGGCGTTCCGCAGCTGGGGCAGGGGTGCCTGGGCGTTGCCCCACTCTTCGTCGCGTTGTCTCTTCTTGGCTTCGTCATCAGCACCGCTAGTGTCTGGACCACCGCCACCGCCCTGGCCGCCGGGCATCTGGGCAAAGGCATGGTGCGCCGGTGCCACTGTGAGCAGCAGCAGGGCAACGAAGGCGGCGGACTTGAGGCGGGACATAATGCGGCCTGACCTTTGGGGGCTAATCCCTGAACAGCAGCAATCTCATAGAGCCAACCGGGCCGAGCCGCAACGAACCGCACCGCTTGTTTCGAGAAGAAGCGGTGCAAAGTTCGCAATCGCTAAGGCTGGCGGGGAGCGGTTGAACCCCCTAGTTTGGGGGCATGAGCGCCGTACCTGCCGAAAAGCCCCGTCTGACCCTGATGCTCGCCAGCCCGCGCGGCTTCTGCGCGGGGGTAGACCGGGCGATCCAGATCGTCGAGCGCGCCATCGAAAAACACGGGTCGCCTGTCTATGTGCGCCACGAGATCGTGCATAATCGCCATGTGGTGGAGCGCCTGCGGGGCCTAGGCGCGGTGTTCGTTGAGGAACTGGACGAGGTACCCGATGACCGGCCTGTCGTGTTCAGCGCCCATGGGGTGCCAAAATCGGTGCCTGCGGCGGCGCGGGCGCGGGACATGACCTATTTCGACGCCACTTGTCCGTTGGTGTCCAAGGTGCATTTCGAGCTGCAGCGGCATTTCGATACAGGCCGCGAGATCGTGCTGATCGGCCATGCTGGCCACCCTGAGGTGGTTGGCGCCATGGGCCAGCTGCCGCCAGGCGCGGTGACCCTGATCGAGACCGTGGACGACGCCCGGGTCTACCAGCCACACGACGCGGCCAATGTGGCCTTCGCCACTCAGACCACCCTGTCGGTCGAGGATACCGCTGGCATTGTCGAGGTCCTGCGCGCGCGCTTTCCGGCCATCGCGGCTCCCCGCAAGGACGACATCTGTTACGCAACGACCAACCGCCAGGAAGCGGTGAAGCAGATGGCGGCCGTCTGCGACCTGGTGTTGGTGATCGGCTCGCCCAATTCGTCCAATTCGCTGCGTCTTGTTGAGGTTGCCTTGCGCGGTGGTGCCAAACAGGCGCAACTGATCGATGACGCATCTATGCTCAATCCCGCCTGGCTTGATGGCGTGGCCACCATCGGCGTAACCGCTGGCGCTTCGGCGCCGGAGGAACTGGTGCAGGATCTGATCACAGCGCTCGACCGCCGCTTCGAGATTACGTTGCAGAACGTCGCTCCGGTTCAGGAAACCGTGGCGTTCAAACTGCCTAGGGCCTTGGCCGTCGCGGCCGCCTGATGGCCGTTTACACAGACATTGCCGAGGACGACCTCGCCCGCTTCCTTGAAGGGTTCGACCTGGGCGTGGCGATGGCCTTCAAGGGTATTGCCGAGGGGGTCAGCAATTCCAACTATCTGCTGGAAGCCACCGCCGGGCGGTTCATCCTGACGGTGTATGAGCCAGCGCGGTCGAACGAGGCCGACCTGCCCTATTTCCTGGGTCTGATGGCATGGCTCAAGGATCATGGCTTCCCCAGCGCCAAACCGGTGCCCGACCGGGCCGGCACCACGCTTGGCCGCATCGCCGGAAAGCCCGCCGCCATTGTCGAATTCCTGCCCGGTCTTTCCGTGCGCCGCCCTAGCCACGAGCAGCGCCGCGCCGCTGGTGCGGGCCTGGCCTGGATGCATCAGGCCGCCGACGGATTTTCCGGCCGGCGCGAGAATAACCTCGGCCAGTCGCACTGGGCAGCGATGTTCGCCCCCCTACATGCGCAAGCCGATGCGCTAAAGCCCGGACTGGCCAAGACCATTCAATCCGATCTAGCCCTGCTCGACGCGGCTTGGCCCAAAGGCTTGCCGTTCGGGCCGGTGCATGCCGACTACTTCCCTGACAATGTGTTCTTCAAGGGTGCGGAGTTCGCGGCCGCGATCGATTTCTACTTCGCCTGCGACGATGCCCTGTCGTTCGACATCGCCATCGCACTCAACGCCTGGTGCTTTGAGAGCGACGGCAGTTTTAACCTGACCGCAGCCCGCGCCTTTTTGGCCGGATATGAAAGCCGCCGGCCCCTCACCGCCACCGAAAAGACGGCCCTGCCAGTGCTGGCGCATGGGGCGGCGATGCGGTTCTTCTTAAGCCGTTTACAGGACTGGGGCTCGACACTCGCCGGTGCCTTGGTCAAGCCACACGACCCGCTGGAATACGAACGCAAGCTTGCGGTGCACCGAGAGGGGCTGCACCTGTTCGACGGGCCGGTATGACGGCCCCGATGACTTCGGGGGTGGTGATCTTCACCGACGGTGCCTGTAGCGGAAACCCTGGCCCGGGCGGCTGGGGCGCGGTGCTGATGTTTGGCGGCAGAGAAAAGGAAATCTGCGGCGGCGAGGCGGATACGACCAACAACCGAATGGAGCTGATGGCGGCGATCCAGGCGCTTGAGGCGCTGAACAAACCCTGCAAGTTGGAGCTGCATACCGACAGCCAGTATGTGCGCAACGGCATCACCCAATGGCTGCAGAGCTGGAAAGCTC
>CAISYT010000148.1 GCA_903889785.1 uncultured Caulobacterales bacterium | reverse complement strand
TGTCCAGACCCAGCAACTGATCCTTGGCGGCCGCCAGCCGAACTTGCGCAGTCCGCGCACCCTCGACGCTCTGGAGGCTCTGACCGCCGCTGGCCATGTTGAGCCAAATGCCGCGGCCGAGCTCAGTGCGGCCTACCATGACCTTCGCGCCCTAGAGCATCGCGTGCAGATGCTGGCCGATGAACAGACCCACCGCCTGCCGGAACTGGACGCCGACCGCACACGTGTGGCCGCTCTGTGGGGCCGTTCCAACTTGCCCGCCTTTGACCGCGAAGTCGGCGCCATGCTTCGCCGCGTCAACTCCCGCTATGGCCAGCTTTTCGCTGGCGAGGAAGCGCTGTCGTCGCGTTTTGGCAGCCTTGTTTTCACCGGCGTCGACGATGATCCCGAAACCCTTGCCACCTTAAAACGCATGGGCTTTTCCGATCCCGCGCGTGTCAGCCAGGATATCCGCGGCTGGCACTTCGGCCGCGTCAACGCCACGCGCACTGCGCGCAGCCGCGAGCTTTTTACCCGCTTGGCCCCGCGCCTGCTCGAAGCCTGCCACGCCAACGGCAATGCCGACGATGCCTTCCGCCGCTTTGGCGACTTTTTCGTCTCGCTTGGCTCTAGCGTCGGGGTGCAGTCGCTTTTTCTAGCCCAGCCGCGTCTGCTGGAGCTGGTGGTACGGGTCATGGCCTATGCGCCTAAGCTGGCGACCACGCTCGCCAAACGTCCAGGAGCGCTCGACGCCCTGCTTGATCCCGCCTTCTTCGGCACGGTGGAAATATCGCCCAATGAGACCGCCGCCTGGTCCGATCTGGCGTTCGAGGACGCCATGGATATGGCCCGCCGCTTTCACCGCGAGCAGTCGTTCCGCATTGGCGTGCAGGTGATCGGCGGTGCCACAACCGCCGCCCAGGCTGGCGCAGCCTTTGCCGACCTTGCCGACGCTGTGATGGCGGGTCTGGCTCCAACTGCCTTGGCCGAAGCCGTGCGTGTCGGCGGTGCTTTCCCGGGCGAGACCGCTGTGGTTGCGCTTGGGAAATATGGTTCGCGTGAGATGAGCGCGGGCTCCGATCTAGACCTGATGACGGTCTACCGCGCCGCCGCGCCTGACGCGACCTCCGCTCTCAAGGGCTGGGCAGCAGAAACCTTCTATGGCCGTTTCACCCAGCGGCTAGTGGCGGCCTTGTCGATCCCCACTGCGGAGGGCGAACTCTACACGGTTGACCTTCAACTGCGGCCGTCCGGGACCCAAGGACCGGTCGCGGTCAGTTTCCAGGCCTTACAGGATTATTACGCCGGCGAGGCCGAAACCTGGGAGTTGCTAGCCCTGACTCGTGCGCGTGTCGCCTGGTCGAGCTCGGCGGCATTTGGGGCCCAGGTCGAGTCGGCCATCACCACTGCCTTGCGCCGACAGCGCCCGGTCGCTCAGACGGCGAAGGATGTGCGCGAGATGCGCGCCCTGATGGAGCGTGAGCGGCCACCGTTTGGCTTTTGGGACATGAAGCTGGGCGAGGGGGGGCTGGTCGATATCGAATTCACGGCCCAGTTCCTGCAAATCGTCCACGCCGGGCAGGGCGGCCCGTTGGCTCAAAACACCGCCATTGCACTTGAGGCGCTTAAGTCCGCGGGCCTAGCTAATCCGAGCACCATCGCCAGCCTTTTGGGCGCTTGGCGACTGCAACAGAACCTCACCGAATTGCTCAAGCTTGCCCTGGACGACAGGACCGATCCCGAATCCGAGCCTACCGCCTTCCACGCCCTGCTGGCCCGGGC
>CAISYT010000147.1 GCA_903889785.1 uncultured Caulobacterales bacterium | reverse complement strand
GGCAAGCAGCTCAGCCTCAAGTCCGGAGGCTGGATTATCGATCCCTGGGGTCCGGGGGTGAATCCCTGGGCCCCGCTCGGTCGGCGCTAGACCGCCGCGCGGGGCGCGATAACGACCGCTAGCGCGCGTTTGGCCCTTTCGAGAAATATTTGAAGAAGTCGCTATCGGGCGACAGCACCATCGTCGTGCCGGTTCCGATCGACGCCTCATAGGCCTGCATCGAGCGGTAGAATGCCGCGAAACTGGCGTCCTTGCCGTAGGCCGAGGCGAAGATCTGTGCCCGTTTGGCCTCGCCCTTACCGCGCGTGGTCTCTGCGGTTTCTGTGGCGGAAGCCAGGGTGATGGCCACTTCCTTGTCGGCACCCGCCGTGATCGAGCGCTTGTTCTGTTCGCCGACGGCGCGGGTTTGGGCCGCCTGTTGCTGGCGGGCGGTCTGCATGCGGCGGTACACGGCCTCCTGGTTGGCGGTCGGCAGGTCGGCGCGTTTGATTCGCAAGTCGATGATCTGCACGCCCAGGCGGGATTCGGCGGCGCGGCGAGCCACATCGTCGCGCGTGCGCTTCATTAGGGCGTCGCGTTCGCCGGAGATGATATCGGCTGATTTCGCCCCGCCCAGGATCTGACGCAACGACGAGTTGGTCAGGGATTCCAGCCGGCTAGCGGCGTTCTGCTCGTTGCGCAGGGTGCGATAAAACTGCAGCGGGTCGTTGATGCGGTAACGCAGGAAGGCGTCGACCACGAGGCGCTGTTGGTCGGCACCGATGATCTCTTCCTGGCTGGCTTCCAGGGCCTGATTCCGGTTGTCGAGCAGGACCACGTTCTCGACGAACGGCGTCTTGAGCTTGAGCCCCGGGGTGGCGACCACGCCGACCGGCTCGCCAAACCGCAGGATGATCGCCTGTTTTCGCTGGTCGACCAGATAGAGGCTGTTGCCGAGAACAACCAAGGCCACGACGGCGATCACGCCATAGGCCAGCCAGGTGTTACGGGATGGCTTCATTGTGTGCCTCCCTGGGCAGCGACAGAGGGCTGGGCCGCCTGGGGCGTTGCAGCCGGCGCAGCATAGGCACTGGGTGGGCGTTCGGCCCCGCTGCGGCCGCGGAACACGTCGGGCGGCAGGATGATCGGCGTGGAGGCAGCGCGGGAGTCCACCACCACCTTATTGCTGTTGGTCAGCACGCGCTGCATGGTTTCCAGATAGAGCCGCTGGCGCGTGACGCCCGGTGCCTTGCGGTATTCGCCATAGACCGATTTGAACCGGGCGGCCTCGCCCTGGGCTTCGCGCGTGACCTGTTCGCTATAGCCCTCGGCCGACTGAGTTATGCGGCTTGCGTCGCCCTTGGCTTCGTTGATTACGCGGTTGCGGTAGGTCTGGGCCTCGTTGATGGCGCTCTGGGCGTCCTGGCCGGCCTTGGCCAGATCTTGATAGGCTGAGATCACCTGTGCCGGGGGCTGGCTGTTGCGGATCTGCACGTCAACAATGTCGATGCCGGACTGGTAGTTGTCGAGGATGCGCTGCATCAGCTCGCGCGCTGCGGTCTGCACCTGGCCGCGACCGGTCGAGAGGATGGGGTCGAGCTGGTTCTTGCCCACCACTTCACGCATGGCGCTCTCGGCCACGGATTTGACCACCTGGGTGTTGTCGCGGATGTTGAACAGGTACTTGGCCGCGTCGGACACGCGCCACTGCACCGAGAAATTCAGATCGACGATGTTCTCGTCGCCGGTGAGCATCAGGCTCTCTTCCGGCACAGGATTATTTGTGTCTCCGCCGATGACCAGCTGATTGAGGTTGGTGACCGAGACCTTCTCCACCGTCTCGATCGGGGAAGGCAGATGATAGCGCAGGCCAGGGGTGGCCCGGCGCGAGAAGGCTCCAAACGTAGTGACGACACCTTCTTCGTCTGGCTGGACGATATAGACGCCGGACAGGGACCAGAGCAGCACGCCCACCGCCGCTGCCACGGCAATGGCTCCGGGCTTCACCCCGCCAGGGCCGCCGAACATCTGGCGCAGCCAGTTGAGGCCGCGGTCTAGGTACTGATCGATGTCGAAACCGCCCGAGCCGCCAGATCCGCCACCCTTGGGGTCCTTGGGTCGTTGAGGCTTGCGTGCGCCGGCGCCGCCGGAGCCGCTGTCCTTTGGGGGCTCGCCCCAGGGACCGGAAGAATTGTTGTCGTTCCAGGGCATGTGGGGCGCGGCGTCTTTCAGGAAGGCAACGGGAAGAAAAAGGGTGTGGCTTGTAAACCGGCACCGTCACGCGGATATGAGGCTAGCAGCAGCTCAACGCAAGCTACCGCAGGACAGGGGCGAGACTAAGGCCATGGTTGTTGACCGTGAAACGGCGCTGAAGGCTCTGGATGGGGTGCGTGATCCCAAGTCTGGGCTGGGCCTTCGCGAGGCCGGGCTGGTGCAGGGGCTGGTGGTGGCCGGCGGCAAGGCCGGGTTCATGCTGGAAGTCGTCCCCGGCGATGCGGCGCTCTATGCGCCAGTGCGTGACGCTGCGGAAAAGGCACTGGCCGCGCTGGATGGCGTGGAAACGGCCCAGGTTGTGATGACCGCGGCCGCTCGTCCCAAGCTTCAGACCCAAGCTCACAGCCATGCGCCGGCACCGTCGCATCAGACATCGGCGCGGGTTGCCGTCGATCCGCGCGCCCAGCTTCACCCTCAGGCTGAGGCCGAACGCCCCGCGAATGTGCGCCGGGTTATCGCCGTGGCCAGTGGCAAGGGTGGGGTGGGCAAGTCCACCGTGGCGGTAAACCTGGCTGTGGCGCTGCAGCGGCTGGGGCTTTCGGTCGGACTGCTGGACGCCGACGTCTACGGCCCCTCGGTGCCGCGCATGCTGGGGCTGACCGGCAAGCCAAGCTTCGCGGGCGGAAAATTGCAGCCTTTGATTGGCCACGGGGTAAAAGCCATGTCGATCGGACTGATGATCGAGGGCGATCAGGCTGCGATCTGGCGCGGGCCCATGGCCTCGTCTGCCGTACGTCAGCTGGCGCAGGATGTGGCGTGGGGTGCCGAATCCGCGCCGCTCGACGTGCTGGTGCTCGACCTGCCGCCGGGCACTGGCGATATCCAGCTGACCATCGTGCAGAAGATCAAGTTGGACGGGATTGTGGTGGTCTCCACCCCCCAGGAGATGGCCTTGATCGACGCGAGGCGGGCGGTGGCGATGTTCAAGCGCACCCATGCTCCGATCCTGGGGCTGATCGAGAACATGGCCTATTTCACCAACCCCGCGACAGGTGAAGCCATCGAGATTTTCGGGCGCGGGGGAGGCAAGGCCGAGGCTGCGGCACAGGGGCTGCCCCTGCTCGCGGAAATCCCCATCGACATCGCGATGCGCGAGGGTGCGGACAATGGCCAGCCCGCCGGGGCCGACTCGGTTGCGGGCTTAGCTCTGGCACAAGCTGCGGCGGCGGTGCGGACCCTGCTCGGGCTTTAGGCTCCGCGCGCTTGGCATGCGCAAGAGGGGCCGAGGGCAACCGCGGGCGCATCGTGGCTTGCCATCCTCGCTTAAACCGGTGTCATTTACCCCTCAGAATCTGGGGGCATCTCGCACATGTACACGCTGGAAAACATCCAGAGCATCGTCGGGATACTGCTGATCCCGGGTGCCTGCTGGGCGTTCTCGGAAGACCGCAAGGCTTTCCCGTGGAAGATGGCGCTTGGGGCCGTGGCGGTGCAGATCATCATGGTACTAGCGCTGTTTGGCGTGCCCTTGCTGCGTGACGCCGTGGCCAAGGTGGGCGTTGCCATCGATGGCCTTGCCAATGCCACCCAGAGCGGTGTGGCCTTCGTGTTCGGCTTCCTCGCCGGCGTCGATCCCCAGCCCTATAGCCTGACCAATCCTGGCGCGCTCTTTGTGTTCGGCTTCCGGGTGCTGCCGGTCATCCTTGTGGTCTGCGCCCTGGCGGCCCTGCTGTGGCACTGGCGGGTGCTGAAGTGGATCACGCAGGGCTTTGGATTTCTGTTCCAGCGCACCATGGGACTGCGCGGGCCTGCTGCCCTGGCGGTGGCCTCGACGGTGTTCATGGGCCAGGTGGAGGGTGCCATCGTCATTCGAGCCTATCTCGAAAAGCTGAGCCGTTCCGAACTGTTCATGCTCATCACCGTCGGTATGGCCTGTGTTTCCGGCTCAACCATGGTGGCCTATGCGACGATCTTGAAGGATGTGCTGCCCAATGCCGCCGCCCACGTATTGACGGCCTCATTGATCTCGGCCCCGGCCGGTGTGCTGCTGGCCCGCATCCTGGTGCCGCGCAACCCGCTTATGGAGCAGGCCGAGGATGTCTCGGGCGGTAAGGAAAAGACCTACGACAGCTCGATTGATGCGGTGATCAAGGGCACGGGTGATGGCCTGAATATCGTGCTCAACGTCGGCGCAACCCTGATCGTGTTCTTGGCCCTGGTGGCTATCGCCAATGGTATTCTAGGCATTTTCCCGCAGGTGGCCGGCGCGCCGATCAGCGTCGAGCGCATCCTGGGCATCATCTTCGCCCCCGTCGCCTGGTGCATTGGCATCGATATGCATGACGCCTTAAAGGCCGGGCAATTGCTCGGGACCAAACTGGTGCTGACGGAGTTCACCGCCTTCATCCGCCTGGCCGCCGTGCCTGTGAGCGAGATTTCCGAACGCACCCGGATCATCATGACCTACGCGCTGTGCGGGTTCGCCAATATCGCCTCGGTGGGCATCAATGTGGCGGGCTATTCGGTGCTGGCCCCTGATCGTCGGGCCGAGATCATTGCACTGTGCGGCAAGGCTATGTTGGCCGGCTTCTTCGCCACCTGCATGACGGCGGCAGTGGTGGGGGCCATGCCGAGCGCCCTGTTCGGGGGATAGGCGACACGCTCGCCGGCTCGGCGTGCATAGCGAGCGTCGATAGGGGGAAACTCTATCGCCACCGCAAGATGCTACCTAGCGGCCACAGGGCACAAAGACCTTTGGGACGACAGCTGTGGCCTGGGCCACCATGTCTTTGAAGTTCAAGGTTTGGTCGTAGGTGAAGCCGGTGGTGATCCTGTATTTCCCGTCTTTGAACTCGGTGGTCACCTTGCACCAGGGCTCCTCGTTATGGCCGGGCGGGGTGCAGGTGAGCAGAGTATGTTTGGCGTCGTTGGCCAAGAAATATTGCGTGGCACCGCCCGCGTAGCCTTCGAGCGTCAGGGCGCCGTTCCGCAAGGTGCTGCGTACGCCGCCGCCGCCGGGCAGACCCTGGCGAATTCGGTCCTCATAGGTGGGGCGCCCCGCGAAGTCTGGCACATTCGACATATCGCGGACCTGGGCCTCGATTAGCCCCTTGTGTGTCACGTACTTCGAGAAAAAGCCCTTGTATTCCGGCTCGGGGGCCCTGAGCAGCACCTCGGCGGGTGAGACAAGTTCATCGTCGATGTCGAGCTTCTGGGCGTAGATCTTCCAGCCCTTGGGCAGGTTAGCCGCGCCGATGCAGTCACCACCGATCAGCTTAGCGCCTTCAACGACGGGGAAGGTATTGGCAATGGTGTTGCGTGCGCATCCTGCGGCTAGCAGCGCTACCGTGACCACGCTCATCTTCCAGTTCATCGGTCTCGCCTCCCAAACCTGTGACTCTCTTATCGCTAAGCCAAGCTTGCCCTTGAAAGCCTGCCGCGACTACCCTGATCGGCATGACACAGCCCGCCGAAGTCGCCATCCTCGATCTGCTATCCAAGGCCGGGCCCGGCAAGTCCATAGGTCCTGAACAGGCAGCCCGGGCGATGGATGCCGAGAACTGGCATCGCGCCCTACCGCGCGTGAAGGAGGCGGCGAAGGGTATGGCGCGTGCCGGAACCCTGGTGATCCTGCGGCATAACAAGGCGGCCGACCCGGACCGATTCAAGGGGGTTTGGCGGATGCGCCTGCCGTGAGGCCGTGCGCTTGGCAGCATGGATGGTGACATGAACCGCCGCCGCCTGCTCAGTCTATCCGCCAGCCTTATGGGCCTGAGTGCCTGCGCACCGGTGATCCAGCAGGCCGGGATGCCGGGCGCAAGCTTTGGTGGCCCACGGCTGGAAGACGATGCTTTCGTAAGTTTCGACGGTACAAGGTTGGGGATGCAGCGATGGATGCCGCTCGGATATGCCCGTGGTGAGGAGCCCTGGGCCGTGGTGGTCGGTCTGCATGGCATGAACGACTATTCCCAGGCGTTTCACCTGGCCGGCCCGGCGTGGGCCGCCCAGGGTATTGCGACCTATGCCTATGATCAGCGTGGTTTTGGTCGCTCGCCACAGCGCGGGGTTTGGGGCGGGCCGCTGCTGCTGGAGGACCTG
>CAISYT010000146.1 GCA_903889785.1 uncultured Caulobacterales bacterium | reverse complement strand
GGCCCCAATCGCCGGCTCCAGACTCATCAGCACCCCAAAGGCTCGTATGCTCATCCGGCCCATCACGATCATCTCAAGGGTATACCGGGCAATCGCCCCCATCGCAGCGGTGCGCTCGCGCGTCGTTGGCCGTTTCGTCAAAGGGAATTCGGTCCAGACCGTTTATGTGAAGGCCGCCAGCGCCGAAGACATGACCACGGTGCAGGAAGACCTCACCAACATGCTGCGCGACCGTCACCGAATCCGCGACGGCCAAGACGACGACTTCAACGTGCAGAACATGGCCTACATCCTGGAAGCCACCAAGGCCACGACCCAAACCTTCACCATCCTGCTGGCTGCCGTTGCCGGTGTCTCCCTCGTGGTCGGCGGGGTCGGGATCATGAACATCATGCTGGTGGCGGTTACCGAACGTACCCGTGAGATTGGCCTGCGCATGGCGCTTGGTGCCCGGCGATCCGACGTCCTTTACCAGTTCGCACTTGAAGCCGTGTCGCTGTCCCTGTTCGGCGGACTGATCGGCCTAGCGATCGGTGTACTAGGTGCCCTAGCGGCCGCCAAGCTCGGCAACTGGCCCACGGCTATTCCCAGCTGGGCCGCCCCGCTGTCGGTCGGCTTCTCGGTCCTGGTTGGTCTGGTGTTCGGGGCCTACCCCAGCTGGCGTGCAGCGCAGCTTGACCCAATTGAGGCGCTGCGGCGAGAGTAGCCCCACGGTCAGCGCCGCGTCTCAACCGTGCCTGACCAGACCGGCATTCCACCCAATCAACAGATAGGTTGCTAGCGGCGCACCCAGCCAATAACCGGCCATAAAAGCGATCAGACCAAAGCCGATACTCACAACGAGGTGCCAGTGGACCACGCCCACAGTGGCCATCCTGGACCGTTTGGCGAGTTTCATCGTGCCTGACATTCGCAATCGTCCTCTATGGCCGTCACTTCAACCGGCACGACACGGGTCGAACAGGGTTCGCGAAATGCGAGGCTAACTCAGAGGGGCGATCAACCCATAATTCGAGGCCTAGGCTAAGCCACGCCCGTCAGCGGCACCCGCCCTGTTAGGCTGGTGCCAGCACCGAAATTGCGAAAGCCGGATCATGGCTCTGATGGCTCTGGATCACCCGCCACCCTGCCGCCTGCGCAATGGCGGCAAAGCCCTCAGGCGTGAACTTATAGGCGTTCTCCGTATGGATCGTTTCACTGGCGGCGAAAGGATAGGTGGTGCCCTTGATCCGCACGGTCTGGTCGCGACGGCTAACCAGATGCATTTCGACCCGACCTTCTGCGGCATTCCACAGTGCCTTGTGGTCGAACGCGGCAAGATCGAAGTCCGCCCCTAATTCACGATTGAGCCGATGAAGTAGGTTCTTATTAAAGGCGGCGGTGACGCCAGCGGCGTCGTCATAGGCCGCCTCCAGGATGGCTGGGTCTTTCGCCAGATCCAACCCCACGATGAAGCGAGCCTTGGGCCCCAGCATCACCAGGCAGTTGGCCAAGAAAGCCGTGGCCATCTCTGGCGTGAAATTGCCAATGGTTGATCCCGGGAAGAACCCGATCCTACACCGTTCTTGCGCGGCAGGCGGTAGGCGCATCGGCTGGGTGAAATCACCAACCATAGGGG
Organism: uncultured Caulobacterales bacterium; assembly: GCA_903889785.1. Lineage (GTDB taxonomy): Bacteria > Pseudomonadota > Alphaproteobacteria > Caulobacterales > Caulobacteraceae > Caulobacter. The sequence goes on along the minus strand of CAISYT010000146.1, from coordinate 8,143 downwards.
CGATGGTCAGACGCGGATAATCGGCAGCCAGGGCGGCGTTGGCGGCCTCCATCGCGTCGGGGCTGATGTCGATGGGCGAATAGACGACAATCTGCGGTGCAGCGTCCAGCAGTTGGCGGGTCTTGACCCCTGCCCCACTGCCAAACTCTACCAAGGCTGCGTTATCCGGGATCTCCGCCGCGATCAGCGGACGGACCCGCTCCAGCAAGGCCATTTCCGTGCGCGTGGGATAGTATTCCGGCTGTTCGCAAATTGCCTCGAACAGCCGACTGCCCTCGGCGTCATAGAAATACTTCGGTGACAGCGCCTTGAGCTTGGCCGAAAGCCCGGCTGCCACGTCTCGGGCCAGGTCGTTCTGCTCCGCAACGCCATCCTTAGCCAGCCGCAAGCCAGACTGCATCCAACGCTGATGCGGATGGAAGAAGTTGCGATAGGTCGGTCGGGTATGGCCCGCAGACGTGAACCCGGCCCCACCGCGCAGCACCATCTGACCGACCATGAACTTGCCATTGTACTCGCCCACCGCACCTAGCCCTGGCGAAAAGCGTGGGTAGGATGAATAGCTGCTACGGGTCCATTGCCACACGGCACCTGACGCTTCACGCAGCTGGGGTTCGGCATGTTCCCATTCCGCCTCGCTGGGCAGGCGTGCCCGGGCCCAGGCGGCAAAGGCGTCGGCCTCGTAATAGCTAATGTGGCGCACCGGCGCGGCTGGATCGAGCGACCTTAGTCCTGCAAGGGTCATCTCCAGCCAGTCATCGCCGTTTTTTCGCCAGTAGAACGGTGCGTCCCAGCATTGCGCCGTCACCACAGCCCAGCCCTCCGATAGCCACCAGCGCGGCTGGCGATACCCATCGGCGGCGATGAAATCCAACCACTCGGCATTGGTCACCAGGGAGTCGGAAAGCTGGAACGGCTCTAGATAGGTCTTATGGCGCGGGCCTTCGTTATCGAAAGCAAAGCTGGATCCGGCGTGGCCGATCTCCACCACACCCCCCTCAAAGGCTAGCATTTTCCCCGCGCTTTCGACCTTCGGTGGCTCGCGGTGGGCCGGATCGTAGGCTGGGGCCAAGGGCGAGACCGAAAAAAGATGCAATATGTCCATCAGGATTAGCTCTTGATGCTGCTCCTCATGCGCCAGCCCTAAGTCGAAAAGGCCATCGAGGGCGGGTGGAAAGTCTTGCAACAGATCGGCCATGGCGGCGTCAACATGCGCCCGATAGGCCATCACGGCCTCAAGCCTTGGCCGGGTGAGCAGGCCGCGTTCCGTCCGGGGCTGCCTGGCACCCATGGCCTCGTAATAGGAATTGAACAGATAGGCGAAGTCCGAGTCGAAGGGGCAATAGCCGGCCAGATGGGGGATCAATAGAAAGGTCTCGAAGAACCAGCTGCCATGGCCCAGGTGCCATTTGGTCGAGCTGGCGTCCGGCATGGACTGCACAACCTGGTCTTCCGCCGACAAAGGGGCGGCCAGGGCCAAGGTCCGCGCGCGCACCGCAGCATATCGCGTCGCCGCCTGGGTTCTCGCATCCCAGTGCGGGGCGTCGTCATAGGTGGCGTTCATGGCAGGCAGTCTCCGCGGAGACGGTGACATAGTCACGACAAGGCCGGAAAGAAAGCAACCTCGCGCGGGCGACAATCACATGTGCGGCAGTGGACCGCACGCCTGAGCGCCAGCATGGCCAACCAGCCACGGCTAGTGCGCCAGGGCGCTCCACATCAGGGTGACACCCGACAGGAACAACAGCCCCAGAACCGCACGATCAAAGTGATGGTCGCTCAGTCGGCGATAGGCACGCACGCCGATCTGCGAGCCAATAATCGTGCCCGGTGAGGCCAGCAATGCCAGCCAGAACGCCTCCTTGCTCACCAGACCGCTGGCGGCATGCAGCAGCAGCGCGAACGCCAGCACGGCCGAGTTGAAGCTCTGAAACACCGCGCGGCGATCTTCCTTGGACCAGCCCTGGAGGCTTGCCCATATGATCGGCAGCGGGCCCGACATCCCGGCCAGCCCGCCGAGAATGCCGCCGCCAAACCCTACCGCACCATCGACTGGCCAGCCGCCACCCTTAAAGCCTACCGGCTTGCGTACCAGGAACTGAAAAGCCGAAAAGGCCACCAGCACCCCCCCAATGGCCAGTTTGAATTGGCCTGGATCGATCACACGAAGCAGCCAGGTTCCCACCGGGGCCCCTAGCAGACCGAACACCACAAACGGCCAGACGCGCGCCCAGCGGATCGTGCGCCAGATCGTCGGAAAGGTCATGCACTGGGCAAAAACCGAACAGATCAGAACCAGGGTCGTCGCTGTATTGGGGTCGAGCACATGCAGCCAGATCCCCAGCGCCACCATGCCCGTGCCGAACCCGGCCAGACCGGAGATAAACCCGCCCCCAAGCGCGCCGATCAGCACGATGGTGATGGCAAAAGCGCTCACTCGGGAATGAAGACTTCGTTGGCCGTTATGCCGGTTGCAGGCCCGCCGCCGTTGCCGGCCACATCGCTGCCGGTAACGCAGTAAATCTTGCCGCCGATCTCCGCGATGGCAAAGCCATGCCGGCGCGAGGGCATATTCGGGGCGATGTTCCAGCTGTTCACTGCCGGATCATACACCTCATGCACGTTTGAAGTCCCCTGCAAGCCAAATGCATAGGCTTCGCCGCCCAGCACGTGGATCTTGTTGTCGAGCATGGCCACTTCCAAACCGCCCCGCGGCGTTGGCATCATGGCCATAGGGGTCCAGCTATCCTTGGCCACATCATAGGCCTCATTGATCCCCACACTGGTCGACGCGCCCACGAAGGCCGAGCCGACCCGGCCGCCGATCACATAGATCTTGCCGTTGACCAGGGTCGATTTCATGTGGTTTCGCCCCTGCAGCATCGGATTAGCGGTCGACCATTTGCCAGTCTTGATGTCGAACACCTCATTGGCCGCGCTCTGCTCGCCGCCCCATTGCAGGGTCATGCCCGCATGGGTCTTGTCCCAAGGCGGAATATCGGAACCACCGATGACATAGATCCTATCCCCTGCCTGGCAGGCTGTGAGAGCCCCGCGCGCGGTAGGCATGGGCGGCAGTTGCGTCCAGGTCTTGCTGGGCAGGTCGAACACCCAGGCGGCATGGGTTGGCTGCCAGACAGCCTGGCCATCGGCGGGTTTACGAAAGCCACCGAAGACATAGAACCGGTCCTCCACGCCCACACAGGCGGAATGGTGGGTATTGTCTGGATGTCCGGCCAGTTCGGTCCAACTGTCGGTCGCCGGGTCATAGGCCCAGAACAGCCCCTGGGCCACGAACGACGATAGCCCGCCATAGACCAGGAGCTTGCCGCCAACCGCCGCGCCAATTACCTCATTGGCACCCACCGGTATCGGTTTGGCGGTCATCCAGCGACCTGGCCCCGCCGCCTTTGCAACCTTCGCCAGGCTGGCATTCAGCAGGGCTGCGCCCAAACTCGCGCCAATTCCAATCCCCAGATCGCGCCGGTTCATCACCGCTAAAGCGCTCAGGTCGGCTGTTTGGTGGTGCGCAGGTAGGGCTTGAGCGTGACATAGCCTGGGAACAGGGTCTTGGCGTCCTCGTCGCTCACGGCACCAGAGATGATCACGTCCTCGCCCGGCTGCCAGTCGGCCGGGGTGGCCACCTTGTTCTTGGCGGTCATCTGCATGGAGTCGATCACACGGATGATCTCGTCGAAGTTGCGCCCTGTCGTCATCGGATAGGCGATCATCAACTTGATTAGCTTGTCGGGCCCAATAATGAACACGTTGCGCACCGTGGCATTGTTTGCGGGGGTGCGGTTGTCCGCTGTGCCCGCCGTATCGGCCGGCAGCATGCCGTAGAGCTTGGAGACCTTCAGATCGGTATCACCGATCATAGGGAAGTTGGGGGCCATGCCTTGCGTCTCGGCGATGTCGAGCGCCCATTTGGAGTGGTTTTCGACCGGATCGACCGACAGGCCAATCACCTTCACACCGCGTTTGTCGAAGGCGGGCTTCAGCTTGGCCACAGCGCCCAGTTCGGTGGTGCAGACCGGGGTGAAATCCTTAGGGTGGCTGAACAGCACCACCCAGTGATCGCCCGCCCAGTCATAGAACCGCATCGGACCATCGGTGGTTTCGGCGGTGAAATCGGGCGCGACTTCGTTGATCTGCAAAGGCATGGCTCAGCTCCGCTAAAAATTGCGCCCGGACTTTCCTCCAACCGGCGCGCGCCGTCCAGCCAACAGTTCAGGCAGAATACCGCTAGGGCTAACCGACAGAGCGCCGGTGGCATGGACGGTGAAGCGCCGCGCCTGCCCCTCAAACCGTCGATCTGTGCGGGAGAACTCTGCAACCCTTTCGGTGCCTAGAAGGTCAGCCGCACCATTGGGATTCAGGGTCATGATGGCCTATCCGGCGACCTCGCTCCCGTGGGTCTAGTCCAGAGCAACACGTTCCGCGTGCGCCTGCAGGGCAATGCTGGGGTTGGGGCTGATGCAAGCGTCGAAACGGATGTCTCCAGCCGAATCTTCCCGGACATCACCCACGCGGAAGCAGAAAATCCTCAGCAAAACATAGATCAGATTTAAAAAGTTAGAATATACAAATTTTCTGATCTCGAAATTAAATACTTTTTTATTATCGTATTATAATATAAATTTCATCTTAACTTGAATTTTACATAGATTTTCTATCTATGTGACGATTTTTGTACGGAACGGTACATTCTATCGATGCAGCAATACAACACCCTTCGAGAGACTGAGGTCGCGGAGCCTGGCGCTATTTACAGGTCCAAATTACAGACCCTAAAAGCCAGTCTCATATCACTGACAGAGAAAAACTGCCCGATACGTCGGACGCCGTTGCAAACCTTGGGTGGAACCAAATATGCCAATCGATAATCGCCAATTTGCCCGTAGGGCCTCCCTTTTCGCCAGTGCCGCTATCGCGCTCGGCTACGCGAGCACAGTCGCAGCGCAAGAGGCTGCCGCGGGCGCTGCGGAAGTCGAGACAGTCGTGGTTACCGGTTCGCGCCTGGCTACTGCCGGATTCACCGCCCCAACCCCCGTCACCACGGTTGGACAGGCCTTGCTGCAACAACGTGCCCCGGCGTCGATGGCCGAAGCCCTGCAGGAGTTGCCTTCGTTCCGCAACAGCGCCGGCCCAACCCAGTCGACCCGCTTGATCGGCGGCGCCGGACAGCAGCCCGCTAACCTGCGCGGCCTTGGCTCGGGCCGTACGCTCGTGCTTGTCGACGGCCGCCGCTATGTCGGTTCTTCCAGTAGCTTCTCCGTCGATCTGGCGCAGATCCCGACCAGCCTCGTTGACCGCGTCGATATCGTCACCGGCGGTGCCTCTGCGGCCTACGGTTCGGACGCCGTCGCCGGTGTGGTCAACTTCATCATGAACGACCGTCTGGTCGGCCTTAAGGGCAGCGTCCAGTACGGCATCACCGGATATGGCAAGGGCACCGAATACGTCGGCAGCCTGGGCTACGGCTTTCAGTCGAAAGACGGTCGCGCGCATTTCATCGTCGGCGGCGACTACACCAAGACTAAGGTCATCTCGAGCTTCTACAGCAATGACTGGTTCCGCGACGAGCCGGGTCAGGTTTCTTACGGTACCACTCGCGCGGCGGGCCTGCCGGCAATCGGCTGGGTCGGTTCGAATGTCGAATCCCTGTTTACGCCGGGTAGCGTGATCATCTCCGGTCCTCTGAAGGGTACTGCCTTCGGCTTGAACGGTGCTCCGTACACCGACAACCTAGGCCAGGTGTTTGGTCAGACCCGCCTGGGTTCGACCACAAATTACGGCACGAACACCCAGAGCATTCAGGCCCTGTCGAACCCGTTCGAGCGCCGCAATTTCATGGCGCGCGGCACCTATGAGGTGAACGACAAGCTGACTCTGTTCACTGAAGGGAACTACGCGTTCAATACCAACGCCCAAGGCCACGGGGATACCTACCTGTCGACCGGCATCAACGTGCCGATCAGCAATCCCTTCATCCCCGCCGCCACCCGCGCTCGCATGGTCTCAGGTGGCCTGACGAGCATCAACATTGGCCGCTTCAACAGTGACATCGGTCCCTGGAAGGTCTTCACCGAATGGGAAACCATGCGTGGTGTGGTCGGCGCGCGCGGCAAGATCAATGACAACTGGTCGTGGGATGCGCACCTCCTGTATGGCCAGACCACTCAGGACTATGACTCCACCCCGATGATCGATCGGCCGAACCTGGCCCTAGCGGTCAACGTCGTGACCGGTGCCAACGGCCAACCGGCGTGCGCGACGACCGCCCAGGCCGTCGCGAGCGCGAACCTGACCGCGGCTGACGCTCTGATCGTGGAGTCAGGCTGCGTGCCCTTCAACGTCTTCGGGCAGCAAAACAGCCAAGCCGCTAAGGACTATGTGACGGGCTCTGTGACCAGCAACAACGTGATCAGCCAGACCGCCGGCGGCATCAACCTGTCCGGAAACCTGATTGAACTTCCGGCCGGCCCGCTATCTCTGGCCGTCGGCGGCGAATTCCGTAAGGACCGCATCGAAGCCAAAGCTGACCCGCGTTCCGAACTGCTGGCTTGGCAGACCGTCAACCAGTCGACCTACAACGGCGAAGATAATGTCCGCGAAGCCTACGCTGAAGCCGGCGTTCCGCTGCTCAAAGACGCACCGCTGGCCAGGTCTCTGGACCTGAACGGGGCAGTTCGTCGTACCCACTACCAAACCAGCGGCTCGGTCACGACCTGGAAGATCGGCGGCACCTGGGAGCCTTCGGACTTCCTTCGTTTCCGTGTCACTCAATCGCGGGACATCAAGGCCCCGACCCCCGACCAGCTGTTCTCGACCCCTGGTTCGGGCGGCGCGACCGGCATTCTTAATCCGTTCACCAACCAGGTCGGCCGTCTGACCACCATCAGCGGCGGTAACCCGTACCTGAAGCCTGAAACCGCCAAGACATTAACCGGTGGCGTGGTCTTCACGCCGCACTGGGGCATGACCCAGGGCCTGAAGATTTCGGTCGACTACTTCGACATCAACATCACCGGCGTTATCGCTTCGCTGGGCGCGGTTGATACGCTGAATGGCTGCTTCAAGGGAGATCAGGCCCTCTGCAAATTCGTGACCCGCGACAACAGCCTCTACGGGCTGCAGTCTGTGGCCGGACTGCCGCAGAACCTGAACCAGCTGCTGACGCAGGGTAAGGATCTAGAAGTGGCCTATCGCGTCCCTCTCAGCGCCATGGGCCTGGTCGGCACGCTTGACCTTCGCAACCTGACCACCTGGGTTGACACCTTGAAGACCACCACCAACACGGGTGTCGTCACCGATAGCGCCGGCTTCATGAACGGCGTTGCGGCTATGCAGGGCAACTTCAATGCCAACTATACCCTCGACAAGCTGAATGTGAACCTGAGCGCGCGCTACTTTAGAGACACGCGTTGGAGCAACAACAACGTCGGTCCGGATGACCCGACCTACAAGTCGACGTCTTCAACCAGCGTTAGCGACAACTTATTCCCAGGCGTCGTCTACCTGAACCTGAACTCGAGTTACGATATCCTCAGCGAGGGCTCGCGTAAGCTGCAGGTCTACGGAACGATCAACAACCTACTCAACAAGCGCCCGTCGATCCTGGGCGCGGTGGCTGCCAACGTCAGCGGTACCCAACTGTACGACACCGTCGGCCGGTTCTTCCGCGTCGGCTTGCGCTTCCAGTACTAAACCGGACAACCGGACCCCTCGCGGGGTCCGGTTCGTCAAAACGTTCGGCAAGGCCCGTCCCGATTCATCGGGTCGGGCTTTTTCGTCTGTGGCGACATTGCGTACGATGAAGCCCGACGCGGCCGAGAGACTGAATGGACTGACGTTTGGTGTGGGGCACGGCGCAACGCAAGCTTACTGAATGGCCTTGTATTTCAGCCTTCAATGCCCGCTGTGAGGGCTCCTTGGCGCGACGCTTATTCGCGTTGGGTAGGGTGTCATCGACCTGCAGGTTGAACCCTGCAGAAGCGACAGCCCTGGCCGCCAGACGAGACTGACCATCCAGTGCTACAGCACAATGATCAAGTACCGGGCTCGGGCCGTGCACCCCGACTGGCGGGCTCGGCTGAACCGGCCGTGATCTAGGACTCCTGGATCGCCGATAGTTTCCAGG
>CAISYT010000145.1 GCA_903889785.1 uncultured Caulobacterales bacterium | reverse complement strand
GCCCAGACCGCAACCGCCATCCAATCCTACTGGGATGCCCCCAGCATCCAAGACGCTAAACAGCTCATCAAGGTCGCCGTCAAAACCTAGTCGAGGTTTCCATCGCGGCTTCGCAGCAAACAATGGACTGAGCGTAACGCCGTGGCTCGCCCATACTCGCCGCCTTACCTGAGGTGTGCGCGCTGGACCGTCTCGACGAATGCCCTAAGCTGACCCACCTGCTGGCCAAGCCAGCCTAAGGAGGAGCCTGTGACCCGCAAGATTTCGAGCCTATTTCGTGCTGGCTGGACCCTGGCGATAGCGGCGATTGGCAGTTTGCTGCTGGTTGGATCGGTCTCTGCCGCCGATTTGAAGGTGCTGACCTCCGGCGGCTATACTGCAGCCTATCGGATGGTGGCGAGGCAGGTTGACGCTGAAACGGGGAACAAGACCACTCAGGAATTTGGCGCGTCGATGGGGGCATCCCCGAGCGCCATCCCCAGTCGCCTGCGGCGCGGTGAGCCTGCCGATGTGGTAATCATGGTCGGCTCTGCCCTTGACGATCTCATCTCGGCTGGGCTGGTGCTGCCAACAGGGCGTGTCGACTTGGCTAAATCCAGCATCGCCATGGCCGTGCGCGCTGGAGCCCCCAAACCGGATATCCGCACCGTGGTGGCCTTCAAGGCAACCCTGCTGGCGGCGAAGTCTATTGCCTATTCGGACAGCGCAAGCGGAGTATACCTGGTTAATGAGCTCTTCCCGAAACTGGGTATCGCCGACCAGCTTAAGCCGAAGCTGCACATGATTGCCGCCCCGGTCATGGTGGGCGAGCCTGTGGCCAAGGGCCACTATGACCTCGGCTTCCAGCAGCTCAGCGAACTGCGGTCCGTGCCGGGCATCGATGTCGTTGGCTTGATCCCGCCACAGACCCAACTGATCACCCTCTATTCCGCCGGCGTTGTGGCGGCCTCGAAACATCCCGCCGAGGCCCAGGCCGTGATCCGCTACCTCCAGTCGCCCGCTGCGGCCGGGGTCGTGCGCGATACCGGGCTTGAGCCTATTCCCTGACCGCGCCGGGGCGGGATAGAGATCACCCATGATAGGCGCGCGCTCCCCTGGCGTTGAAAAACTCGCCGAGCATATCGTCGCTGTCTCTCAGCAGAGGCGCACGGTTGTGGCCCTGGATGGCCCCGTCGCTGTCGGCAAGAGCACCCTGGCGGCCCAGCTTGCCCGCCGGCTGGAAACATTGGGCTTGCGCACTTGCGTGGTGGGTGCCGACGGCTTTCTGCTGCCGATGACCAAGCTGCAGGCGCAGGGCTTGATCGCGCGCAAGGGCTTCCCGGAGAGCTTTGATCGCCCGGCAATGTTGGCGTTTCTGGCTGCGTTCCTGTGTGGGGATGGGCCAGGTTTTCCGACCTATGCCCACGACCTCTATGATGTTTCGCCCGATAGCCGGATGAACACTGACGGTGCCGCCGTGGTGCTCTTCGAGGGGGTCAATGTCTTGGCCTCCGACCTGACGCAATTCTACGATTTCACGCTCTATCTCGATGCCGATCTGAATGATCTAGAAACCTGGTTCACGGCACGTTTCATGGCGACGCCTTTCTCGTCGGCCCGGGCAGAGGCGCTGGCGCCTTGGCGGCCCGCCAGTGGTGATCTTGCGCGCTGGGCGGCGGCAGTCTGGCGCGAGGTTAATGTCCGGAATCTTGTGGAGCATATTTCTAAAGGTCGGGATCGGGCGGACATCGTTCTGGTGGCCCATTCCGACCACGGCCTCGACTAGGCGTTTAGGCTACGCTCGATTTTTTGCGCCAGCCGCCGGGCGACCTCAATCTTGCTCAAGCGAGGCCAATTCTCGATCCCGTTGGCGTCGATCAGGCAGATGCTGTTCTCGTCTCCGCCCATTACGCCCGGCTCGGATACATCATTGGCAACGATCCAGTCGCAGCCTTTTGACGCCAGTTTTGCGGCAGCATGCGCCGCCAGGTCGTTTGTTTCGGCCGCAAAGCCTACCACTAGCCCAGGCCGCTCCGGGCCGTAGGCCGCCAGCTGGGCCAGGATGTCGGGGTTCTCGATCAGCGATAGCGTCAGCGACGCGTTGGCCTTCTTCAGCTTTTGATTGGCCGGCGCATGCGGCCGCCAGTCACAGACCGCCGCGGCCATGACCGCCGCATCAGCAGGCAGGGCCGCGTGACATGCGTCCAACATCTGCTGGGCAGTCATCACGCGATTCACGGTCACTCCGGGGGGCGGCTCGATCGATACGGGCCCGGACACCAGCGTCACCTTCGCGCCCAGTTCGGCTAGGGCTGCGGCGATGGCGTAGCCCTGTTTACCACTGGAGCGGTTGGCCAAATACCGCACGGGATCGAGCGGCTCCTGCGTCGGTCCAGCCGTGACAATCACATGCCGTCCGGCGAGGGGCCCGTCACCTTGCGCCAGCCGGGCTTGGATTGCCTCAAAGATTGCAAGGGGTTCGGCCATTCTGCCAGGGCCGTATTCGCCACAGGCCATCTCGCCGTCGTCTGGCCCAATCATTTGGATGCCATCCGCCCGCAACAGAGCCACGTTGCGTTGCACAGCGGCGTGGCTCCACATCCGCACATTCATGGCCGGTGCCATCAAGACAGGCTTATCTGTGGCCAGCAGTACCGTCGTTGCCAGGTCATCGGCATGACCGTTCGCCGCCTTGGCAATTAAGTTCGCGGTCGCCGGCGCCACGACGATGAGATCTGCCGCCCGCGACAGGGCGATGTGATCGATCTCGGCTTCGTCTTCCTGGCTGAACAACGCCTGCCGCGTCTTGGTACCGGCCAAGACGGACAGCGACAGGGGCGTGACGAATTGCGCCCCGCCTTCGGTTAGAATGGGCCTCACGCCCAGGCCGGCCTTACGGAGGAGGCGCACCAGTTCCGGTGTCTTGTAGGCCGCGATTCCGCCGCCAACGATCAGCAGAACCGAGCGGGATTTGGGTGCAGACATCGTCAAACTAAACTTGGTCCTGTTAACTTGAGGCGCAGCACCCTTTGGGCGTTCCGCTGGGGCTTTAGCCATCGTATATAGCCGTCATGCTGCGCCACGGTAAGGCGCGACTGAGCGGAGTGCGCCCGTGCAGACCACAATCGCAGATCTCGCCGCGATGAAATCCAGGGGCGAGCCTATCGCCATGCTGACGGCCTATGACGCGCCCTCGGCAATGATTTCAGAGCGCGCTGGCGCTCAGGCCCTGCTGGTTGGGGACTCCCTTGGGATGGTGGTCTATGGCCTGCCCACGACCCTGGCCGTAACGCTCGATATGATGGTCGCGCATGCGGCCGCGGTGGTGCGGTCTTCTGAGAGGCCTTTGATCGTCGCTGACCTGCCTTTTCTGACCTATTTCGATGAGGCGACAGCCATTGCTTCCGCCGGCCGCCTGTTCGCTGAGGCGGGTGTAGGGGCCGTGAAACTGGAAGGCGGCGGTGACATGATCCGGATCGTCGCTCGGCTGACCTCGCTTGGCATGCCCGTGATGGGACATCTTGGGTACACCCCGCAATCGACCCATCAGATCGGCCTCAAGGTACAGGCGCGGGGCGAAACTCAGGCCACTCAGCTGATGGAAGACGCCCTGGCCCTGCAGGCGGCCGGGGCCTTTGCGGTGGTGCTGGAACTGGTCCCTGCGGCACTGGCTGCGGCCGTGACGCGCGCCCTTTCCATTCCAACCATCGGCATCGGTGCCGGCACAGGCTGCGATGGTCAAATTCAAGTTTGGCATGACGTTGTGGGCCTCTACCCGACCTCGCCGCGCCATGCGACCCGGTTCGGCGAGGCGGCCACGTCAATGGAGGCGACGGTGCGCCGTTATGTGGATTCGGTCCGCAGCGGTGCCTTTCCCAACTGCGGGCCAGTCGGCACGAAGCCAAAGCCGGTCAAGTCTGGCGCGGATTACTGAACGGATGCAACTCTGCCGCACGGTCGCTCAGGTTCGGGCCCTGCGTCCGCGTTTCGAGCGGCTGGGTTTTGTGCCGACAATGGGCTCCCTTCACGATGGCCATCTGGGTCTGATCCGTCGGGCCAAGGCGACTTACGGCGCGGTGGCGGTCAGTGTTTTCGTCAATCCGATCCAGTTTGCGCCGGGCGAAGACTTGGAGCGTTATCCGCGCGATCTTGAGCGCGATCTTGAGCTGGCACAGGGTGCCGGCGCGGATTTCGTGTTCGCGCCCGAACCGTCGGAACTCTATCCGGACGGCTTTTCCAGCCGCGTCGATGTCGGCTTGACTCATGGGGCCGAGAACGCTGCGCGACCGGGGCATTTTTCCGGTGTCGCTACGGTGGTGGCCAAGCTTTTCAACATCGTTCAGCCTACTGTGGCGGTGTTCGGCCAGAAGGATGCCGAGCAATGCGCTGTGATCCGCCGCCTGGTCGCCGATCTCGACCTCCCGGTGAAGATCGATATCGCTCCGACGGCCCGTGAACCCGATGGCCTGGCGATGAGCAGCCGCAACAGCTACCTATCGCCCGTCGAACGCG
>CAISYT010000144.1 GCA_903889785.1 uncultured Caulobacterales bacterium | reverse complement strand
TGCTGACCCGGGAGTTCCTGCAAGAGGTCAAGTCGATCATGGCGCCCCGGGGCGTCTTGGCCGCCAACACCTGGTCCACCTCCGAACTCTACGACTACGAGTCTGTCACCTACGCAGACGTCTTTGGCCTCTTGTACAATTTGAAGAGCGGAAACCGGATCATCCTCACCCGGCTGGGCGGGCTGCCCGCGCCCGAGGAGCTGCGCGCCAATGCTGCCAAATGGGATCCACAGCTACTGCGGCGCGGGGTGCCGCGCGGGGAGCTGATGGGCATGATCAATACGCGCGTGGACTGGGACACCAAGACCCGAATCCTGACCGACCAGTTCTCGCCGTCGAACGTGCTGAACGCTCGCCGCCGCTAGCGGCGCTTAACCATCCCCAGCCCGTAATGCGGCATGCACAACAGACCAACATTTCTCCGGTTTCGGCCATAGCCAAGCCGGCATTGGGAGATGGGTCATGAGGACAAATTACATAGTAATTCAATTATATAGACGTTCTCGTCTTCATCCTCCACGGCGCGACAATATCTCCTAACGCTTGCAACCCCCAGTCCCGGTGCTCGCGCAGCACCAGGGCGGATGGGCGTTTAATTTCCAACGGCCCTCCGCGTGTCGATCCAACCGGCCTTTAAGCCCGGCACCGCCTTGTCGATCCACGAGGCGCTCAGATCTTCATGCCCAGGTGGTCGGCGACGGTAAAGATGTCTTTGTCGCCCCGGCCGCAGATATTCATCATGACGATGCCATCCTTGCCCACATCCCGCGCGATCTCCCCAACGCGGGCTAGCGCGTGGGCCGGTTCCAGCGCCGGGATGATGCCTTCAAGTTGGGAGCAGAGCTGGAAGGCCTCCAGCGCTTCGTCGTCGGTTGAGGAAATGTACTGGGCCCGGCCGATATCATGCAGCCAGGCGTGCTCTGGCCCAATGCCGGGATAATCGAGACCAGCCGAGATGGAATGGGCGTCGATGATCTGACCATCGCCGTCCTGCAGCAGATAGGTCTTGTTGCCGTGGAGCACGCCAGGGCGTCCGCAGGATAAGGAGGCGGCGTTCTTATCGGTCGCCAGCCCGTGACCGGCCGCCTCGACCCCGATGAGGCGGACGCCTTCGTCCGCAAGGAACGGGTGGAAAAGGCCAATGGCGTTGGAACCGCCACCGATGCAGGCCACGACGGCGTCCGGCAGGCGGCCCTCCATCTCCAGTATCTGCGCCCGCGCCTCCGTCCCGATCACGCTCTGAAAGTCGCGGACCATTACCGGGTATGGGTGCGGACCGGCCGCAGTGCCGATGATGTAGTAGGTATCGTGGACGTTGGTGACCCAGTCGCGCAGTGCCTCGTTCATGGCATCTTTGAGCGTGCCGGTCCCCGATGTCACGGGCCGGATTTCAGCGCCGAGCAGGTTCATGCGGAAGACGTTGGGCTTTTGGCGCTCCACGTCGAGCGATCCCATGTAGACCACGCAAGGATAGCCAAAGCGGGCGCAGACGGTCGCCGAAGCCACCCCGTGCTGACCCGCGCCCGTCTCGGCGATGATCCGGGTCTTGCCCATGCGCTTGGCTAGCAAGATCTGGCCCAGGCAATTATTTATCTTGTGCGCGCCAGTGTGATTCAGCTCGTCGCGTTTGAAGTAGATTTTCGCCCCGCCGTAATGCTGGGTCAGGCGCTCGGCAAAATACAGCGGGCTGGGGCGGCCCACATAGTGTTTCAGAAACGCATTGAGCTCAGCCTGGAAAGCAGGGTCCGCCTTGGCCGCGTCGTACGCCGCCTCCAAGCCTTGAATGGCCGGAAAAAGCGTCTCGGGCACATAGCGGCCGCCAAACTCACCAAAGCGCCCGTCGGCATCGGGATAGGCCGCATAGTCATTGGACCTGGGGGACATGTTCACTTGAAGCTCCTGACATATCGGGTCTCGCCGGTTGGCCTGCGAGCGGTGAGGGCGCGCAGACCACCGTTCCTTCGACAAGCGTTCGACGAGAGAGCGTGTGGCGCGGGCCACAGTGCCGCGATCGCGAAACCTGTTCCGTGGCGGGGGTGAAGGCGGGGTAGGCGGGTCACCACGGGATCGCCGTGCCATCCCAGGCGTAGAACCCGCCGCTGGCCTCCGGGCCTAATCCGTCAAGCACACGCAGAATGTGGCCGGCCGAGACCTGCGGCGTGAACACCCTTGAAGGCGCAGTGTGCCCGACAAACGGTTGGCTGAGCGGCGTCGCCACAGTCCCGGGATGGATCGCGACACAGGTTCCTAAGGGATGGGTGCGCGCATGCTCGATCGCCGCGGTACGGATGATCATGTTTAGGGCGGCCTTCGAGGCGCGGTAGCCATACCAGCCCCCACTGGCGTTATCGGCGATACTGCCCACCCGCGCCGATAGGGCCGCAAATAGGCTGGCGCGGTCCCGCCGCATCCCGGGCAGGAAGTGTTGGGCGACCAGGGCTGGGCCGATGGCGTTAATCGCGAACACCTCGGACAGACTGTCCGCGTTCAGCGCGCGCAGGGATTTTTCCGGTCTAAAGCCGGGGCCGTGGAGCGCACCCGTCGCTACAATGACAAGCGCCGGGGTGCCGAGCGCAGTGACCTGCTGCGCTGCCGCTAGAAGGCTCTCCGCCTCCAGAATATTGGCTTGGATCCAGGTCTGACCCGCGTTATCGATCAGATCGGCAGGGCGCTGGCGTGAAAGGCCCACCACGTGGCTGTATCTGGGGTCGCGACAAAGCGCCGCCAAAAGAGCACGGCCGACGCCGCCACTCGCCCCGACCACGACCGCGATCTGGCGGGTCACTGTGGAACCAGCATGACGCTAACGCAGAGCCCGGTGACGGCACCCAGGGTGAGCAGGCTTCTGAACCGCCGATACCAAGGCGGGAGGTCCTTGGCGCGGACGTCCCAGACCCAGCACAGGGTTAGCGCTGCGGCCAATGCGAGCAACTGTGGCCGGACCAAGCTATGCGTTAACGTCAGGATCACCAGGCCAGCGAGGGTCGGTGTCATGGCCAGGCCCACCACCATGGGATTTGGGGATGGCTCCCTCACCGCCAGGCCCCATCGCGCGCCACCCAGAAACGACAGGATCAGGGCGGCGTAAACCGCCTCGACAGCCACCGAGATGCCCACCCAGGCGGGTGCCAGCAAGGTTGTGGCCGGCAATGACCAGAAAGGGATGATCCCAAGGAGACCAAAAATCAGCACCGCGGGCGGCGTAGATCCGGGGCAGCTGGTCATCGGGGCCTCTTGACCCTATGGGCCAGGCCCCATCGAACAACCGCCTGCAACGTGGGCCGCAGCTTCAGAAACATCCGGTAGGCGCGCTCCAGGACCCAAAGAACCGGCGGGATCGACGCCAGCGCGGCAAGCGGGCGCATCAACGGCAGAACCCGCCACATGGCGACGAAGGCCGCCGCGCCCGCTAGCATGGGACCCTCGCGAGGCTGGGCATGCAGTCGCGCAAGGCGCGCGGTGAGATCGGTCGAACACGCTCCGGGCACGCTGAGGTCGACGAACGCGATCGCACAATCGCGATCCAGTCGGCGGATCAGTCCGATCTCCGCCGAACACATCGGGCAGTCACCGTCATACCAGACGGTGAGGGCGCGCGGGTCCGCCGCCGCTACTGAGGCCCCGTCAGCCATGCGAATGCCGAGTGGTTATGAATGGACTCGAAGTTTTCCGATGAGATCTCATACCGAGCCACCCGTAGGTCGGCGGACAGCGCCACCGCGATATCGCGCACCAGGTCTTCCACGAACTTTGGATTCTCATAGGCACGCTCGGTCACGTACTTCTCGTCTGGGCGCTTCAACAGCCCCCAGAGCTGGCAGGATGCGGTGGTCTCGGCGATAGCGATCAGGTCCTGCACCGGCAGCACAGCGCCCTGCGCCAGGGTGGCGGCAATGGTGATGTGCGAACGCTGGTTGTGGGCCCCGTAGAGAGAAATCTCTTTCGAGCAGGGGCAGAGGCTGGTGACTGGCGTCATGATCTGCTGGGTGATCGAAAGGCAACCGTCGGCCTGCTCCGCACGCAAGGTCAGTTGGTGATCAAGTAAGCTTTTGACTCCCGAAACGGGCGCAGTTTTGCGCACGAAGTAGGGCATGCGCATCTCGATCATGCCGCTGGCGGCGTCGAGGCGCTCCAGCATGGTCGCCATCAAGGTGGCCAGAGAATCCGCCGACAGGGGGGTGGTGAAATCCTCCAGCACCTCGAGGAACCGCGACATATGCGTCCCCTTCACGTGCGCGGGCAGGGCGACGTACATGTCGATGACCGCGACCGAAGGTTGGATTCCATCCGGAGTGGCGATGCTCACCGGATAGGTGACCGACTTCACGCCGACCCGTTGGATGACAATATTTCGCAAGTCCGCGCTGGACTGCACGTCTGGTAGCAGGCTGGTGGTGACCATATTCATGGCGCGTTCCGATCTTTTTGTCATAGACAAAT
>CAISYT010000143.1 GCA_903889785.1 uncultured Caulobacterales bacterium | reverse complement strand
CGATCATCATGCCCGTGGTGGTGCCGGCCGCGACGATGAAAATGTCATGGAAGCGCGCCGCCAGCGCCGCCGTCGCCACCTGGGTCTTGTCGCCCATCTCGGCCAAGAAAAAAGTCACCAGGGTGGTCCAGAACACGGCCAGCGAAGTGGCCGTCAGACCGGCCTCCTGTTTTTCCTCTTCATACTTGTCCGGGATCAGGGCCCATGCAGCGAAGGCGAGGAAGGCCAGGCCGAGCACCCAGCGCATCCGGGGACCCTGAATGTACTGGCCCGCCATAGCGCCGACGGTGGCGGCTAGGCCGTGGTTGACCAAGGTTGCCGCCAGGATGCCCAGAATGATCGGTATCGGCCGGCGGAAACGCGCCGCAAGTAAGATGGCCAGAAGTTGGGTCTTGTCACCGATCTCTGACACGGTGACGAGACCGGTGCTGACGAGGAACGCTTCCATTTGAATCCTGTTTTTGCGGGTGCGGCTAAAAGACCCAAAGCGCTCTCGCGCCGCCGACCCGATGCGGACGGCACGGAGCCGAAGATCTCTCCAGACCCGGGACCCGGCCCAGAAGCCCCCCGGGGAAAAACCCCGGGACTGTTGACGTATCGCACCCTGCAGTCTGAGCGATGCTGCGCCTCAGTCACGCTGTCGAGCGTAGAGAGCGTCGGGGACCGCCGCAAGCTGAGCCGGGAATTAACATTTTGTTAACGCAAAAGTTTGCCTCAACACGCTGATGGCCGTTGACGAGTCATTAGGATCAGCCCCCATATATTGACGCGGTGTGTGGACGTACACACCAGATGTAGCGTCTGGCGAGGCTGCCGGAGCCGAAACATCAGACACAGTTAAGTTGCTGAAAAGTATGGGTTTGGGGTCAATGAGCGCGAACGAAGCTATTTTGAAGACACCGCTTTCACCGTCGCGGACGGCGGGTATGCGGGCCCATGCGGATCGGCCCTCGTTGTCGCTGGTTCCGACCTGGGACGTCGTGGTCGACCGGTCGCGCGACGCCCTGTTGACCGATTTCGGCAAGACAACGCTGGAAGATCGCTACCTGCTGCCCGGCGAGAGCTACCAGGACATGTTCGCCCGCGTCGCCAAGGCCTATGCCGACGACCAGGGCCACGCCCAGCGCATCTACGACTACATGAGCCGCCTGTGGTTCATGCCCTCCACCCCGGTGCTCAGCAATGGTGGGGCCGAGCGCGGCCTGCCGATCTCCTGCTTCCTCAACGCCGTCAACGACAGCCTCGACGGCATTGTCAGCGCCTGGAACGAAAACGTCTGGCTGGCCGCCAACGGCGGCGGCATCGGAACCTATTGGGGCGGGGTCCGTTCCATTGGCGAGAAGGTTAAGGGCCAAGGCCAGACCAGCGGCATCATTCCTTTCATCCGCGTGATGGACAGCCTGACCCTGGCGATCAGCCAGGGCTCGCTGCGCCGCGGCTCTGCAGCCGTCTATATCGATATCCACCATCCCGAAATCGAGGAGTTCCTCGAAATCCGCAAACCGTCGGGCGACTTCAACCGCAAGTCGCTGAACTTGCACCACGGTATCTCGATCACGGACGAATTCATGCATGCGGTGCGTGACGGGACAAAATTCTCGTTGCTGTCGCCCAAGTCCGGCGAAGCTGTGAAGGATGTCGACGCCCGCGCCCTGTGGCAGAAGATCCTGGAAATCCGCCTGCAGACCGGCGAGCCCTACCTGATCTTCGAAGGCGCTGTGAACCGCGCGATGCCCGAGCATCAAAAGTCGTTGGGCCTGAAGGTGCGCCAGTCGAACCTGTGCAGCGAGATCATGCTGCATACGGGCACAGATCATCTGGGCAGAGAGCGCACCGCGGTGTGCTGCCTCTCCAGCGTCAACGCCGAGAGCTTCCTGGAATGGCGCGATGAACCCAAGTTCATCGAAGATGTCATGCGGTTCCTCGATAATGTGCTGCAGGACTTTATCGACCGCGCACCGGAACCCGCCGCCGCAGCGGCCTATGCCGCGATGCGCGAGCGCTCGGTCGGCTTGGGGCTGATGGGCTTCCACAGCTTCCTGCAAAAGCAGAACGTGCCGTTCGAAAGCGCCCTGGCCAAGAGCTGGAACATGCGCCTTTTCAAGCACCTTCGCCGTGAGGCCGACAAGGCCAGCGTGACCATCGCCGAAGAAAAGGGGGCCTGCCCTGACGCAGCAGAACAGGGCGTCATGGAGCGGTTTAGCCACAAGCTGGCTATCGCCCCGACCGCCTCGATCAGCATCATCTGCGGCGGCACCAGCGCCGGTATCGAGCCAATCCCGGCCAATATCTACAGCCACAAGACACTGTCGGGCACCTTCGCCGTCAAGAACCCCTACCTCGAGCAACTGCTCGACGAAAAGGGCATCAACACGCCGGAAACCTGGGACACCATCCTGGCCAACGAAGGGTCAGTGCAACACCTGGAAGCCCTGAGCCAGGACGAGAAGGACGTGTTCAAGACCGCGTTCGAACTTGACCAGCGCTGGGTGGTCGAGCTGGCCGCTGACCGCACGCCGCAGATCTGCCAGTCGCAATCAGTCAACATCTTCCTGCCCGGCGATGTCGATAAATGGGACCTGCACATGCTGCACTGGCAGGCCTGGGAACGCGGTTGCAAGAGCCTCTACTACCTGCGCTCCAAGTCGGTGCAGCGGGCCTCCCACGCCGGGTCCGACGACGTCGCGCCTAAGGAAGTGATGGAGACCGTTAAGACCGACTACGAAGAATGCCTCGCCTGCCAGTAAGGCGGTAGGCCCCTACAGCCGGTCCAGGAACCGCATTAGCCCGTCAACCGGGACGCGGTAGCCAAAGGCGAAGCCGCGTCGTTGTCGCGCCAGCCAGGGGGATTCCGTCTCCGGTGCTGGCGAAGCGACGACAAAGGCGTGCCAATCGAGACCGACTGCGTGGCACCCGGCACCCAGCCAGAAGCTGGAGAAGTTCTCGGGTTGAATCTCCAGCACTGTGGCGCCTGGTGCCATAAACAGCGCGTTGGTCATACCAGCCCCGGTGGGGCCGACAACGATCCGCGCCTGGGTCAACAAAGAGGCCTGATCCTGCGGGCTTAAACGGTGCGGCTCGACGATCTCAAAGCCGCGAGCCGCCAGCGCCGCCTCGACCTCACGCGCGTTGACCATGATCCGCATGGAATAGTTACCGCGCGACAGGAAGAGCTTGCGGTCTCGCCGGGGCGCGGGCGGAAAGCGGCTGCGCACCTGTGCCACCAACCGCGCCAGCAGCGCGTTCGGGTGATGTAGGAAGTGATTGATATTGCTGCTGTAGGCGGCATTTTCCAGCCGGACGACCCCGGCCTTCACCTCACGCACGGCGAGGTCGCCAAACGCCAGCCGGATCAGGCCGCGCTGCCAGGGCCTTAAGGGCGGCGCCAGCGGCGGTAGGTCGCGCGTCAGCCCCGCCTCCTGCAGCGCCAGCAGGCCCGACAGGCCGTCGATGAAAAAGTGGCCATAGTTGAAGCCCCCATAGGGCACGAATAGGCTGGCCCCGTCGATCGTGGGCGCGCGGACTGGAGCCGTGAAGACATCAGCATCCCCCACACGTTCGATCCCCGGCAGCCCGGCTAACGCCGGCTGCGGCGACACGCGTTTCGACGCGGAATCGGTCAGCAGCTCGCCCTGATCTGTAATGACCAGCCCCGCCCTTGGCAGGTGCCAGACCGGCCCAGCGCGATAGATCGACGATGGCGCCGTTGACGGCCGAAATCTCAAGCGCTGCCAAGTCTTGCCGCGCTCGCCGCCGATCCGGCCCGTCACCCAGGCATCGACGCCGGATTCCCCCAACGGGTCAGCGGGCTCAACCTGCGCCCAACCGGCGCGCAAAGAGTTCAAAGCCTCAGGTGCAATCCCCGGAAGGCAAAGAATTTCGTCTTTTGGCAGCAGCGCAGACTTAAACATCTGATCCTAGAGTAACGGCTTACGATAGGACTGTGGACCGCTTTCAGGGCTTAAAGTGTCAACAAATATGGCCCAGCCGGTCGTCGTGGGGTTCAGAAAACCTCTCGCCAATGGCCCACGTCGTCGCGCTTGGCCCAGTGCTGGATTCACACAGGATAGCGGCGATGCCGAGGCTGACCTTGGCTATGTCCACCGCGTACCCCTCAGCTCCGCCATCTCAGCATCGCTGCCTGCACCGGGTTTTTGAACGGCCGCCCCTCGGCGCGGCTCACCGACCATTCGCGCCTTAGCTGCTGGTACCATTTGGCCTGACGATCGGCGTCATCGATCCATAGCATCGGCGGATCATAGCGCAGGCCCTCGTGCTGCAGGGTGACCATCGCGGCATCCTGGCGCAGGAAGGCCCGCGCCCCGACACGCAGAAAGGGCTTGATCCAACCGACCACAGGGTGGTCAGACCAGATGATCTGGGTAATGCGGGTGCGAGCATTATCCACGGGGGTAAGGCACGTCACGGCCAGCACTTGGAACCTGCCGATGGTGATGTGCTCCCAGCGCAGGCCGGGTAGGCGAAAGGTTATCTCCGTTACCGGTGCCCCGCCCAAAATCGCATAGGCGCGGCTGTTCCTCGACGGGGCATGGGCGACCATGGCGAAACCCGCCTCGCGGGGCTCAAACGCCTTGGTTTTATCATGCTGGCTGGCTTTTGAGCGCCACCACCATTGCTGGTGTACATAGGGCCCGTGCGCCGGATCCATCAGCCCGACGACGGCATGGTCGATGTGGCTGTCGAAAATCATCCGGTCGACAAGCTTGGGTGCTCCGCCGACGACACCGGGAAACACGGGCGGTGCTTCATCGGGCTGACCCGAAAATTGAGCATCAGACGGCATCCAGATGAAGACCAGTCCCTGGCTCTCGGCCACGGTCCAGGCCCGCACCTTGACGCGGTCGATATCGAAGTCCTGTCCCTGGGCCAGGGAGGGGATGGCACGGCAGGTCCCAGCCGTGTCGAAGCGCCAGCCGTGGTAGGGGCATTCGACGGTCGGCGTCCCATCGGCTTCGCGCCGCATGGCCCCGGCCGAAAGCGGTGCAGCGCGGTGCGGACAGATATCACGCAGTGCAAAGGCCTTGCCTGACGGGTCGCGGCCCAGCAGCACAGGCTCACCCAGGATTTCCACCCGCTTCAGGCCGCCGCTCTTTAGGTCGCCCGATAGGGCCGCGACGTACCAGATGTCGTTCAGGAAGCCCTGGCCGAACCGCATCGGCTTGGCTGCCGAGCCTTGGGTTGGAGTTTGTCCGCCGTCTTCCGCCATGCCCCTTCATACTCGGCGCCCGTGCCTGCGCCAATGCGGTGCGATGAACATGAGCAAGATGGGGGTCTGGCTAGGCCAGCGCAGCCCGGGCCGCACCAAGGCGCCGGGCACCCTCGTCCAGGGTTTCATCCGGCTTGGCGAAGCAGAGCCGGATCAGGCTCGTTTGCGGGTCTTGTTCGTAAAGCGCCGAGAGCGGGATCGCCGCCACCCCATGGTCGATCACACATCTTAGGCAGAAATCGCGGTCGCTCATGGCAATCCCTGAGGCCGCCAGGTCGACGTTGAGGAAGTAGGTCGCCTGTGACGGCAAAACCGCAAAGCCCTGCTTGGTCATGGAGGCGGCCAGGTGGTCGCGCGAGCGGCCCATCTGGTTGGGCATGTCGGTGAACCAGCCCCGCATCTCATTGAGACCATAGGCCACAGCGGTCTGCAGATTGGGCGGGGTGGTGAAGGTCAGGAACTGATGGGCGCGCGCTACGGCATTGGCCAAGTCCGGCGACGCCATCATCAGGCCCACCTTCCAGCCGGTGAGGCCGAACATTTTGCCTGCCGAGCCAATCTTGACGGTGCGCCCGGCCATGCCCGGGAAGGCCATGAGCGACTTGAACCGCTGCGGCGGCGGTACGACCGCTTCCCAGACGTCATCGCAGATCGCGATCACGTCGTGACGCACGCAGTATTGCGCCAGCAGACCCAGCTCATCGTCGTCGAACACCCGCGCGCAGGGGTTCATCGGGTTGTTCAGCACTATAACCTTGGTCCTGCGCGAGAACAGCTGATCGAGAACCTCACCGGTCAGACGCCAGTCAGGCGGTGAAAGGGTGGCGAACCGCGCAATTCCGCCCGCACGGCGCACCAAAGGCAGGTAGGCGTCGTAGAGCGGCTGGATCAGCCCGACCTCGTCGCCAGCCTGCACCAGAGCCAACAAGGCGCTGGCGATCGCCTCGGTAGCGCCCGAGGTCACAACCACCTGGGTCTGCCAATCCAGGTCCAGCCCCTGGGTTCGCCTGTAGTGCGCTGCGGCGGCCTGGCGAAGGGCCGGCAGGCCAATCGACGGCGGATACTGGTTGGAGCCCGTCAGTAGCGCCTCGGCGGCAGCCTGCAGGATCGGCAATGGCCCTGGCGCGTCCGGGAAACCCTGACCCAGGTTGATGGCGCTGTGCTGCCGCGCCAATCCGCTCATCTCGTCGAAGATAGTCGGCGGCATCTGGGCATAGACGGGGTGAACCATGGGCGGCAAATCCCCTAGCTGAGAGACTTGGTCGCGACGTGTCCGCCAGGGCTGACGCAGAGTTCGCAGGCCTTGCCGTGCTGATTCTTCTGGTCGGTATAGATCGGTGCCGGGGGCAAGGCGACGAGGGCAGCCAGCACAGGGCCGGTCAAGGTGCGGTTCATGGGGTTTCGTCTCGCGCCCGACGGCAATCTTGGCATCAGTTTCCAGCGACGACGCGAACGGCGCAAGTCTTCGTGCTATCGGGTTGCATGGATCAGAGTTTCGACGTTGTTGTGATTGGTGCCGGCGCGGCCGGGATGATGTGCGCCATCGAGGCCGGCAAACGTGGCCGGCGCGTGCTGATCCTCGATCATGCGTCCGCTCCCGGCGAGAAAATCCGTATCAGCGGCGGCGGGCGATGCAACTTCACCAATATCGGAACGGCAGCGCGGAAAAACTTCCTCTCCGACAATCCACATTTCTGCATCAGCGCGCTGAGCCGCTACACGCCGGCGGACTTTATCAGCCTAGTGACACGGCACGGCATAGCCTTTCATGAAAAGGCTTTGGGCCAGTTGTTCTGTGACGACAGAGCGCGCCAGATCATCGACATGCTGCTCGCGGAGATGAAGGCCGCCGGCGCGAAGCTGCGGCTTGGGGTCACCGCCGGAGCGCTTGAGAAGACCAACGACGGGTTCGCCCTGGACGTCGGCGGACAGTTGGTTGACTGCCAATCCCTGGTCATCGCCACCGGCGGCAAGTCTATCCCCAAGATGGGGGCTACCGGCTTTGCCTATGATGTAGCACGGCAGTTCGGCCTGCGGGTGACTGAAACGCGGCCCGCCCTGGTTCCCCTGACGTTTGAGGCCGGGCTGCTGGAGAAGCTGGCACCGCTGTCGGGCGTCTCGGTGCAGGCGCGCGTTCGTCATGGCGGGACGGTGTTCGAGGAAGGCCTGCTGTTCACCCATCGCGGCCTCTCCGGTCCGGCGATCTTGCAGATCAGCTCCTATTGGCGCGAGGGCGACGCCATCACCATCGACCTGGCCCCTGGCATCGACATCTTGGCGGTGCTGCGAGAAGCTAAGAAGACCACGGGCAAACGCCGATGCGATACCGTGCTGGCGGCCTATCTGCCGGCGCGCCTGGCCGAGACCCTGTGCGCCGGGCTCGGCGGAACAGTGGGTGACGCACCGGATGCGGTACTGCAGGCCCTGGCGCACTCTGTGAACGCCTGGACGGTCAAGCCGGTGGGCTCAGAAGGCTATCGCACCGCCGAGGTAACGTTGGGCGGGGTCGACACCGACGATCTGGAGTCCAAAACCCTGGCGGCGAGGATTGTTCCCGGCCTTCATTTTATCGGCGAGGCGGTGGACGTCACCGGGTGGCTCGGTGGCTACAATTTCCAGTGGGCTTGGGCCAGCGGCTGGGCTGCAGGGCAAGTAGCCTAAGGGGCAGGCTTGCCTGCGTCGATCAGCGAGTCTCGCTCTTCGCTGGTCAAGGCGCGCCATTTCCCTAATGGCAGGCCACCCAGGCGCAGCGGGCCGATGCGGACGCGGAACAGGTCTTTCACCGACAGGCCGACCAGGTCGCACATGCGGCGAATCTGACGGTTTCGGCCCTCCTTGAGCACGAATCGCAGTTCCTTGCCGTGGAGCAGCTCGACCTTGGCCTCACGCAGTTGGCGGCCGTCGAGTTCCAGGCCGTGCCGCAGCCTTTCCAGCTTGGCTTCGGTGATATCGCCGGCCACCCGCACCAGATATTCCTTTTCGAGGTCGCTTTCGGGCCCAATCAGCGCCTTGGCCAGCACCCCGTCTTCGGAAAGGATCAGCAGGCCACGGCTGTCCATGTCGAGCCGTCCCAGCGGGGCTAGTTTGCTGTCTCGGCCAGGGATCATCGGGCTGCGGCCCATCAGGGCGTCGCGGGTCAGTAGGCGAACGGCGGGCACTTGGCTGCCTTCGGGCTGGGACGACACAACCCCGATCGGCTTGTGAATGACAACGCTGAGCGCGGCCCCGAGCTGGCCCGAAGCGCGGTCGGTCAGGGTGAGGGTCTGGCCCGGTTCGATCTTGCGGCCGGCATCGGCCACGGTTTCGCCGTCGATGGAAACAAGGCCTTGCGCGATCAAGCCCTCGGCCTCGCGGCGCGAGCAGACCCCCGCCTGGGCCAGCCAGCGATTAACCCGCTGCGGTTCGGGCTCGTCGTAGGTTCGGGTCCAGGCCATGCCTCGCTATACCCGCAGCAGGAGGCTCACGCCTCCTGGCGAACGCGCTTCTTGCGGAAGGAGGGATTGAGGATCGACTTGCGCAGGCGGATCGACTTGGGCGTCACCTCGACCAGCTCGTCTTCCTCGATATAGGCGATGGCTTGTTCCAGCGTCATGCGGCGCGGCGGGGTGAGGCGTACAGCCTCGTCCTTGCCACTGGCGCGCACGTTGGTCAGCTGCTTACCCTTAATCGGGTTGACGTCGAGGTCGTCCCACTTGGCGTTCTCGCCGATGATCATGCCTTGGTAGGTCTTCTCGCCGCCGCCCACAAACATGGTGCCGCGATCTTCAAGGTTCCACAGGGCGAAGGCGGCCGTGTCGCCGTCACTGTTGGAGACCAGCACGCCATTGCGGCGGCCTTCCAGTGCCCCCTTATAGGGCTCGTAGTGACTGAACACGCGGTTGAGCACGCCGCTTCCTCGTGTGTCGGTGAGGAATTCGCCCTGGTAGCCGATCAGGCTGCGCGAGGGGGCTTGCAGGTTGATGCGGGTCTTGCCGGCCCCCGAGGGGCCCATGTCTTTCAGCTCGGCCTTTCGGGCAGCGAGTTTCTCAATGACCACGCCGGTGTACTCGTCATCGACGTCGATCATGACGTCCTCGATCGGCTCCAGGCGCTCGCCATTTTCACCGGTCTGGTATACCACCCGCGGGCGGCTGATGGACAGTTCGAAGCCTTCGCGGCGCATGCCCTCGATCAGCACGCCCAACTGCAGTTCGCCGCGGCCCGCCACTTCATAGGCGTCGGAGCCCGGGGCATCGGTGACGCGGATCGCCACATTCGACTGGGCTTCCTTTAGCAGGCGGTCGCGGATGACGCGGCTCTGCACCTTGTCGCCCTCCTTGCCGGCCATCGGACTGTCGTTGACCGAAACGGTCATGGAGATGGTTGGGGGATCGATCGGCTGGGCCGGAAGGGCGGTGGCGACTTCCATGGCGCACAGGGTGTCGGCCACGGTGGCCTTCGACAGACCGGCGATGGCGACGATATCGCCCGCTTCCGCCTCGTCGACCGGCTGGCGCTTCAGGCCCCGGAAGGCCAGCACCTTGGTGATGCGGCCACGCTCGATTTCCTTGCCGTCCAGAGACAGGGCGTGGATGGGCAGTCCGGGTGCGGCCTTACCGCTTTCGATACGGCCCGTTAGCAGGCGGCCCAGGAACGGGTCGTTCTCGATCAGCACCGCCAGGATCTGGAACGGCTTGTCCTTGTTCTCAGCCACCTTCGGCTCGGGCACGTGGCGCACGACCAGGTCGAACAGAGGCGCGAGCGAATCACGCGGGGCGTCCAGCTCCAGCGCCGCCCAACCGTTCTTACCGCTGGCGTAGATGTGCGGGAAATCCAGTTGCTGGTCTGTGGCCCCCATGGCGGCGAACAGATCAAACACGTCGTTGAGGATACGGTCAGGGTCGGCGTGCGGCCGGTCGACCTTGTTGAGGCAGAGGATCGGACGCAGGCCCATCTTCAGCGCCTTGCCAAGCACGAACTTTGTCTGGGGCATGACACCCTCTTCCGCGTCCACCAGGATGACGCAGCCGTCCACCATGCCCAGAATGCGCTCCACCTCGCCGCCGAAGTCGGCGTGGCCAGGGGTGTCGATGATGTTGATGCGGGTCTCGCCCGCCTCACCATGCCACAGCACACTGGTGCACTTGGCCAGGATGGTGATGCCGCGCTCGCGTTCCTGGTCGTTGGAGTCCATGGCGCGTTCGACGGTGGCCTCGTTGGCCCGGAACACGCCCGATTGGGCCAGCAGCTGGTCCATGAGTGTAGTCTTGCCATGGTCGACGTGGGCGATAATGGCGATGTTGCGCAGGGACATCAGTCGGACTTTCGGGGTCGGCAGGACTCAGGGGCTGAGCCGGGGAGGCGCGGGCTTGTACGCGAAGGCGGTCTAAGATGCCAGTAAAGAGGCGAACAGCGAGACAATGCCGCACCGCAATAAAATTTATCTAAGCGATGTTAGAATTGAAAGTCGATGTAAATCAATATGATAAGGGGATGAGGTGGCGATTGAAACAATCCGAGACGTTTCGTGTGCATTTTTGCTGTTGTGCTGTTGTGCGCCGCAACCTATAAATAAGGGGTGAGGCGGCGCTGCCGTCTCTGCCCTTCATGGGCGTTT
>CAISYT010000142.1 GCA_903889785.1 uncultured Caulobacterales bacterium | reverse complement strand
GGCCCCACAGGATCATCGAAGCCAGGCGGCGCGTTTCGATCATGCGGCGTATCGGCCCGCCCTCGCCAAGCAGGTGGTCCTGGCCAACGACCTCATCCAGCGACGCCGGACGTAGCCGGTCGGCAAGGGGCGTGGGTGCCTCGGGCGTCAGGCCAGCAGCTTGTAACAGATCGGACATTCCGTCAGCTTAACGCCTAAAACCGCAAAGTCCCCTTCTCTCCGGCCCGCTCGACATCGATAGCCCAGTTGCGGGTTGGGGTTGCCAATGCACCAGCCAAGGCCCCAACCGCGTTGGTCGGCTTACCGTTGACGCCGCGAATGAAATCTCCTGGCCGGAAGCCAGCACGGGCGGCGATGCCGTCGAGCTTGATGATCAGCACGCCGGGGCCGCTGAACGGATCAACACCCAGCTCCTCAGCCTTGGTAGGCGACAGGTTAATCACCGTCGCACCGCTAAGAGGGGTCTGGCCCGCCAGGGTTTGCTGATCGGTCGCCGGCAGAGTCGGCGCGGTCTCGGTGCGCACCGTGAGCGGCATTTCCTTGTTATCGCGGCGCACGGTCACGGAAACAAGGTCGCCAATCTTGCGGGTGGCGAAGGCATAGGTCAGGCCGGACTCATCATTGATCGCCTGACCTCCGGCGTTGAGCACGATATCGCCTTCCTTCAAGCCGGCCTTAGCGGCGCTACTGCCCACCCAGACCTGAGCCACAATCACCCCACGCGGCCCTGGCATGCCCAGACTTTTCGCCATATCCGCTGTAACCGGCTGAGCCCTGACCCCCAGCCAGGGACGGATGACCGACTTGCCACCACCGAGTGCGGTATTGACCACCTGTTTGACCATGGCAGCCGGTATGGCAAAGCCGACCCCGCTGGACGAGCCAGAACGCGAAAAAATGGCGGTGTTGAGCCCGATAAGATTGCCATCCATATCGACCAGCGGCCCGCCACTGTTGCCTGGATTGATGGCCGCGTCGGTCTGGATGAAGAAGCTGTAGTCGGTGATGCCGACATCGGTGCGGGCCAAGGCCGAGACAATACCGTTGGTGACGGTCTGACCGACACCGAACGGGTCGCCGATGGCCAGGACGAGGTCGCCAACCTGCGGGGTCTGCTTATCATCGATTGCCAGGGTGGGCAGTTTCTCGCCCTTAGTATCGATTTGCAGAACCGCCAGATCGGCGCGAGGGTCATCGAGCAGCACCGTCGCAGGGAATTCGCGGCGGTCAGACAACTGCACAGTAATCTCGGTCATGCCATCGATCACATGATGGTTGGTGACGATCACCCCATCCGAGCGAATGATCGCGCCCGAACCCAGTGACTGCTCAACGCGGTCGCGCGGGGCCCCTTCCCCCATAAAGAAATCAAAGAACGGATCACTGCGCTGACGAACCACTCGGCGGCTGGAGACATTGACCACGGCGGGAGCGGCCTTTTTGACAACCGGCGCAAACGACATCTTCATGGCTGCAGCGCTGGCCGGGATAGCGCGGATCGGCTCTGGCAAGCCGGGGGCTTGGGCAGCGCTCTTGTTGCCAGGCGAGCAAGCCGTGAGCAGAGCCAGGGCCGGAATCAGGGCGGCGCGCGACAAACGCATGTGCAGGGTCTCCAATTGGCTCTTAAATATAGTCGCGCTTTGAGCGAGCGAAACTACCTGGCGGAATGACAGACGACGCCGCGCCTAAAGGCCGTTCAAGATCGAATCCGACACATTCGGGTCACCGTCATTGGGCCAGGGATTCAGGCGCAGTAGGCGCATGACCAGGGGATAGACATCGACATTGTCGATCACGGGCAGCACTAGGCCGGCGCGGACCGAGGGGCCGTGGGCAACGAACAGCGCGGCCATCTGCGGGGCGTAAGGATCGAAACCGTGCTGGCCCATTGTCGGGGTCTTGCCGTCGGCGGCAGCGTGGGTGGTCAGATACCAGCCCATATCCCCCAGGCACACGATGGGCGAGACGCGCGCATGGGTTCCGTAGTGATATTGGGCCGGGATTTGATCCTTGGGCCAGCAGGTGAAATGGGTATGGCGGCCCACGAGGGCGGCCTTAGCAGCGGCTTCCTTGCCCGGCAGGGACTCAAGCATGGCGGTGCCCCCGCCCGTAACCACGCGGGCGGTATCCTTGGTCTCATCGTCGAGCATGACCAGATTGTCGGCCCGCACCATGCCGTGGTCGGAAACGATGATGAT
>CAISYT010000141.1 GCA_903889785.1 uncultured Caulobacterales bacterium | reverse complement strand
TGCCCGCCCCGGCGATGATGACGTCGATATGAGCGGGAACTTCGGGCGCGGCCATGGCGGCGATATGGCCCCCAGGACGGTGTTCTGTCCACCGCAACGCAAGCCTTCGCGCCCGCCATCGTAAACGCCCCTTAACTATTCTCCGGCTAGGGTGAATAGCTAGGCTTTAAACTTTGGGCTTTTAGAACCTGATGGCGCGCGCGGCGAGGCGGACAACGACGGAACTGCTTTGGGATGCGGCGCGGGTCAGCTGGGCCCTGCCCGGCGCGGCGCGGTTCCGGGGCGGCATCCTGACGGCCGCCGGCATGTTTCTGATGCTGATCATCGCCACCTACAATGCCGCAGACCCGAGCTGGAATGCGGCGGCGACCGTGCCGGTACAAAACGCCCTCGGTGAACCTGGCGCGATAATCGGTGATGCTGTGATGCAGTCCCTGGGTCTGGGGGCCTGGGCGGGCGCCCTGTTGATGGCAGTTTTCGGCCTGACACGCGTCGCGCAGCGCGATCCTAACGCCGCTCGCAAAGATACCCGCCGCCGAGCCCTGGCCGCCGTTTTTGGTCTGTTCGCCCTGACCGCCTTATTCGCCGCGCCACGTCCGCCGGTGACCTGGCCTCTGGCCGGTGGCCTGGGCGGATTCTGGGGTGATGCCATCCTGCGGATGGGTGCCGCCGTTCTGACCTTTGCGCACCTACCCGGAGCGCGCCTGATCGCCGCAGCAGTCTATGGCGTATTGGCGTTCGTAGCGCTGTCCTACGGGCTCGGCCTTAGTCGTATCGACGCTTCGGCCTCGACCGACTGGATCAGAGGCGTGCTGCGACTGGCACCGGGACCCGCGCCTATCGCCAAGACCAAGAGGAATCGTGCCGCCAGTCGCGACATGGCCGACATCCCGCTGGACGCTCCCGCACCGGTGCCCGCTTCCGCCGCCCCCGTTCAGGTGCGCCAGCCCAAGAACTCGAAAAGTTCCGAGCGCGAGCGGCGCGAGCAGCAGAAGTCGTTCGATTTCGTCAATCCTAACGGCTTCGCCATGCCGGAGTTGTCGATGCTGGCCAAGCCTAAGCCCCGCGCTTCGTCGGTCGATGAAGGAGCCCTGCGCCAGAACGCCCAATTGCTAGAGGGCGTACTGGCAGAATACGGCGTGCGCGGAAGCATCGACCAGATCCGGCCCGGCCCTGTCGTTACCCTCTACGAATTGGTGCCCGTTGCCGGCGTAAAGCATGCGCGTGTTGTGGCGCTTAGTGACGACATCGCCCGGTCGATGGGCGTGGCCGCATGCCGCATCGCTGTGGTGTCGGGCCGCAACGCAATCGGCATTGAACTGCCCAATGCCCGGCGCGAAACAGTCTATCTACGCGACCTGTTGTCTTCGCCCGACTATGAGCGATCACAAGGCGTGCCGATGGCGCTGGGCGAAACCATTGGTGGCGAGCCCTATATCGCCGACCTGTCGAAAATGCCCCACCTGCTGATCGCCGGCACGACCGGCTCGGGCAAGTCGGTGGGGGTCAATGCGATGATCCTGTCGATTCTCTACCGGCTAAGCCCGGAAGAGTGCCGATTCATCATGATCGACCCGAAGATGCTGGAACTCAGCGTCTACGACGGCATTCCGCACCTGCTTGCCCCGGTGGTTACAGATCCGAAGAAGGCCATCGTGGCCCTGAAATGGACAGTGCGGGAAATGGAAGACCGCTACCGCAAGATGTCGAAGATCGGCGTGCGCAATGTCGCCGGCTATAATGAGCGCGCGCGCGAGGCCGAGGCCAAGGGTGAGCACTTTGAACGCACCGTGCAGACCGGCTTTGATGGCGCCGGCCGCGCCGTCTACGAGAGCGAGAAAATACGCCCCGATCCCATGCCCTACCTGGTGGTGGTGATCGACGAAGTGGCCGACCTGATGATGGTGGCCGGCAAGGATATCGAGGGCGCGGTGCAGCGGCTGGCCCAGATGGCCCGAGCCGCCGGCATCCACCTGATCATGGCCACACAGCGCCCGTCGGTTGATGTGATCACCGGCACGATCAAGGCCAATTTCCCGACCCGGATCAGCTTCCAGGTTACCAGCAAGATCGACGCCCGCACCATTCTCGGCGAACAAGGTGCCGAGCAGCTGCTGGGCCAGGGCGACATGCTCTACATGGCCGGTGGCGGGCGGGTAACGCGCCTGCACGGTCCGTTTGTGTCCGACGGCGAGGTCGAGGCCGTGGCTGGGTTCCTGCGCGCCCAGGGCCAGCCGCAATACCTGGAAGCCGTCACCGCCACCGAGGACGAGGACGGTTTCGAGGGCGAAGGCGGCGAATCTGGCGGCGATGGCGAGGGTGACCTCTACGATCAGGCGGTGGCCGTGGTGACGCGGGATCGCAAGGCCAGCACCTCCTACATCCAGCGCCGGCTGCAGATCGGCTACAACCGCGCCGCCTCGCTGATGGAGCGAATGGAACAGCAGGGCGTTGTCGGGGCGGCGAATCATGCCGGGAAGCGCGAAATTTTGGCTGGACCTCCACCCCCACTTTAGCGCTGGGCCTTTTCGTTTCGTGTTTACGAAATGGGTGGAATCGGTCGGTTTTCAGATCAACCTATGCCGATTGGCTAAACCAGCGGTGGCTTGAGGGCGCCGCCTTCGCGATCTAGGACTGCTGATGATGAAATATGCACTCCTCCTGCTCGCCCTAGCTCTGGTGCCGTTTGCCGCCACAGCGCAGACGCCGCAAGCCCCTGCGCCTGCCATTGCGGCCGGCAAGCCTGCGTCGACGCCGCTGAGCCCCGACGACCAGGCCATCGTCGACCGGGCGGTAGCCTATCTGGAGGGGCTGAGCACCGCCACCGGTCGGTTCGCGCAGACCGATGCGCGCGGCACGGTGACAGAGGGGACCATCAGCCTACAGCGCCCTGGAAAGGCCCGCTTCGAATATGACCCGCCTTCAGGTCTCCTCGTCGTGGCCGACGGAAGCCTGGTATCGGTACTCGACCGGCGGCTGAAGACGTTCGATTCCACGCCAGAGGGCGCGACGCCGCTGGGCCTTTTCCTGGCTGGCCGCATCAAGCTGAACGGCGGGGTGAAAGTCACCCGCGTCACCCAGCGCGCAGACGGGTTTTCGCTGACCGCCGAAGACCCGCGCAAACTGACCCGCGGCTCGATAACCTTGGATTTCACCGACCGCCCCCTGACCCTCGCGGGCTGGACCCTGGTCGATCCGCGCGGCGGCATGACCCGCGTGCGGCTGACAGATTTCAAGCCGTCATCTCGTCTAGACTCATCCCTGTTCGTTCTGCGAAACCCGCGGCCCGCAATTCACACCCGCTAGGCCAACAGAATGGCTGATACTTTTTTGTCGCGCACAAGCCCGATGACGATTTTGATTGACTTTTACGCTTGCTTGTGGCCCTGTAGTCACACATTGGACGCGCAGGTCTCGCGCCGCCAAGCTCCGTTCGGGCAAGCCCCCTCTCGACACGGAATAACGAAAACCTTAACGCCCGGGTCCGATCTCCGCCCGGGCGTTTTTTCGTCCGCTGCTCCAACAGAATTCAAGGAAACCCCATGCGCCTTCGGGTTGCCACCTGGAACGTGAACTCGGTGCGTCTGCGGGTCGAACAGGCCGGGCGGCTGATGGACGAGCACGGGATCGACCTCCTGTGCATGCAGGAAATCAAGTGCCAAGAGCACGAGTTTCCGCGCGACGAATTCGCCGCTATCGGCCTGCCGTATTTAAAGATCGCCGGCCAGAAGGGCTGGCATGGTGTGGCCATTGCCTCGCGCCTGCCGCTCGATCCGGTGGCGCCCCTGGATGTCTGTCGCGAGGGCCATGCCCGCTGTGTGCAGGCGTCCGTCGCCGGGGTTGAAATCCAGAACTTCTACATTCCAGCCGGCGGCGACGTGGCCGACCGTGCGTTGAACAAGAAATTTGATCACAAGCTGGACTTCTACGAGACGCTTACCGCCGAGATGGCGAGGCGCGATCCGAAAAAACCCCTGATCGTCACCGGCGACCTCAATGTGGCCCCCGGCGAGTTTGATGTCTGGAACCACCGCCACATGAGTAAGATCGTCAGCCATACGCCGGTGGAGGTCGAGGCCTTCGCGGCGCTGATGGGGTCGATAGGCTTTAGCAACCTGCTGCGTGAAGCCACACCCGAACCGGAGAAGCTCGCCAGCTGGTGGAGCTACCGCGCCGCTGACTTCCGCCAAAGCAATCGCGGGCTGCTGCTCGACCACATCCTGATCAGCCCGGGTCTGAAAGACGCCGCCTTTGCCGGCGGTAAGCCGCGGGCTCGGGTGCTGGACCATGTCCGGGCGTGGGAACGGCCCAGCGACCACGCGCCGGTGATCGCAGATTTCGCGGTCTAGGTGCTAGGGCTCTAGCCGGTACCCACCCGGTTCGGTGATCAAAAGCTTGGCGTGCGCCGGGTCAGGCTCGATTTTCTGGCGCAAGCGATAGACGTGGGTCTCTAGGGTGTGGCTCGTGACCCCAGGATTGTATCCCCACACCTCGGCCAATAATTCCTCACGCGTCACCGGCCTTTCGCCAGCGCGGTAGAGATGTTTCAGGATCGAAGTTTCCTTCTCGGTCAAGCGAACCTTGCCGCCCCTGTCGTCGAGCAGCTGTTTGGCGCTGGGTCGGAAAATATAGGGGCCAATGCGGAAAAGGGCATCTTCGCTGGCCTCGTGACTGCGCAGTTGGGCCCGGATTCGGGCCAGGAGCACGCCGAAACGGAACGGCTTGGTTACATAGTCGCTGGCACCGGCATCCAAGCCCAGGATGGCATCCGAATCACTTGCCGCAGCGGTCAGCATGATGATCGGCTGGGCGGCACCGCCCTTGCGCATCAGGCGGCAGGCTTCGCGACCATCCATGTCGGGCAGGTCGACATCGAGCAAAATGAGGTCAGGGCGCAGCTCTCGCACCGCCTTGACGCCTTCTGCCGCGGTTCCGGCCTCCTTGGCATCGAACTCTTCGTGCAACTGCAACTGCTCCGCGAGGGCGCTGCGGAGGTCGGCGTCGTCGTCGATGATCAAGAGAGTCTTGCGCTGGGCCATGGCGAGAGCATGCCCTAAAGTGGGGGTGAGAGCCAAGCGGGGGAGACAAATGATCTTTGAGGCGCGCCTCGATGGCCGGTTCCTGATCGGATCGTGCGCGGTACGTTGCGCCTTTGGGCGAAGTGGGGCCCTGCTGGCCGCCGATAAGCGCGAGGGCGATGGGGCAACGCCGCTGGGGACCTGGCCCATCCGACGCCTGCTTTATCGGCCCGATCGGGGCTTGCCGCACACCGCCCTGGAAACCGCACCGATCCAGCCCGACGATGGCTGGTGCGACGACCCGAGCGATGCCGCCTACAATCGTCCTGTGAGGCTGCCCTACCTTGCCAGCGCAGAGGCCATGTGGCGCGACGACCATCTGTACGACCTGGTGCTCGTCCTCGGACACAACGACGACCCGCCCGTGGCACCAATGGGCTCGGCCATCTTCCTGCACCTCGCGAAACCGGAGTATGCACCGACAGAGGGCTGCGTTGCGCTGGCGCGTGCCGATATGGAGCAGCTACTCGCTGAGGTCCGTCCGGGCGATCAGATTCGGATCGGGGCGGCTCCCGAACAGGGCTGAGCCAACGCGCACACTGGTTGCACCGCATCTCACAGCATCCTCAAAGTCGGCACTCATGCCCATCGACAGCTTGTCGATACCGTTGGCGGCGGCGATTTCGGCCAGCAGCATAAAATGCGGCCGAGGCGGTTCGTCAGCGGGCGGGATGGCCATCAGGCCCTCGATCTCCAACCCCAGACCTCGGCAAATCCTGAGCAGGCCGTCGGCATCCTTGGGCAGAATTCCGGCCTTCTGCGGCTCAGACCCGGTATTGACCTGGACATAGAGGCGCGGCGTGAAGCACCCGCGCGAGGATTCTTCTGCGATGGTGACGGCTAGTTTTTCGCGGTCGACCGTCTCAATGACGCCGAAAAGGCCCAAGGCGACCTTGACTTTATTGGTCTGCAGCGGGCCGATCAGGCGCAGTTCGAGGTCGGGGTGGCGGAACCGTTCAATGCCCCAGCGCTCCTGCGCTTCCTGCACGCGGTTTTCGCCAAACACCGCTTGGCCCTCTTGCAAAACCGGCTCTATCGCCCACCAAGCCTGTTGCTTGCTGACGGCGACCAGGGTCACATCGGCGGGGTCACGCCCCGCCGCCAGGGCGGCCCGTTCGATGCGGGTCAAAATAGCGGCGCGGACGCTCATGGACGGGTGATGCTCTTGAACCAAGTGGAAGCGCTGCGGCGTGCGTCGCACAGGCTAAGGCCTTGTACGGCCGGCGCAAAGAGGCTGCCCCGTCTATTGGCCTTCACCGACCCGGAACGGAGTGGGGATGTGCTTCGACTGGCAGCGGGCTTACCGCGCGGATCAGCCCTGGTTTTCCGGACGTTCGGAGCGGAGGGCGCGCTTAATGTGGCGCAGGCCCTGCGGCGCCTAACCTGGCGGCGCGGCGTGCTGCTGCTGATCGGTGCCGATGTCGGATTAGCGCACGCCGTGAAAGCGGACGGGGTGCACCTTCCGGAGCGATTTGTGGGGCGACTGCCTGACCTTTCCGGTCGGGGCCTGTTGCTAACCGCGGCGGCACACTCGCCTGCGGCCGCGCGGCTAGCTCTGGCCTTAGGGGCGGACGCGGTGGTGGTATCCGCCGTCATGCCCAGCCAGAGCCCGTCGGCGGGGGGGGCGATAGGATTGCTGCCGCTGGCGCTATTGGCACGAAGCCTGGCCGGACCGGTCTACGCGCTAGGCGGAATTAGCGCATCGAATGCGCGCAGGGTCGCGGCGACCGGGGTCGCGGGCCTGGCGGCCGTCGGAGCTTTCGTCCGACCCTAAGGTCTAGAACTTGAAGGCGGTCTCGAGGCGCACGCGGGGCGTGGATTCCGGGGGCTGGGCCTTGCTGATCAGGGCTTTGGGATCAGGCTGGCTCAGGCTGACCGCGCCGCCGAGGCGCAGGGCGGGGGTGAGCTTGAAAAAGGCACCGGCGCGGACGTCTTCAAGCTGAATCTCACGATCGACCGGCTGGTCGAAATCAAGCCTCAG
>CAISYT010000140.1 GCA_903889785.1 uncultured Caulobacterales bacterium | reverse complement strand
TTGGCTATGAAGCCAGCCGCTATTCCAAATCTTCGGCCAGGATCGCCATCTCGAACAGGAACGAACCGGCCTCGTCTTCGTCCTCATAGATCACACCGATGAACTCGCCCTTGAGCTCGACCTCGGCCGAATCCTTCTGTTTGCGCGCCTTCACTTCGAAGTGAGGATTGCCGAAGGTCCGCTTCAGGTGGGCGTTCAGTTGCGCGATATGCTTATCGTCCACGGCGGATAATCTCCCAAGTCGTCGTTGGGCGGACCCTAGAGTGTTTCCGGTTCAGGTTGAACCCGAAATCCCGCCTAGATCACGTAGTCGTAAACGATATCGGCCAGGGTATGGTCCATGCTGCGCGCCGGCTCTTCGCAGGTCGGGCAATTCATAATGCGGGCCGGAACGCCCGCAGCGGTGCAGCCGGCTGGTACCGCCCGCAGCACAACCGAACCCGATGCGATCTTGGCGTAGTCGCCGATCACGATATTGCCCAGCACCTTGGCTCCGGCACCGAGCAGCACACCCTTGCCGATCTTGGGGTGGCGATCGCCACGTTGGGCACCTGTGCCACCCAGGGTCACGCCGTGCAGCATCGAGACGTCATCGCCCACCACGGCCGTCTCGCCAACGACAATGCCAGTGCCATGGTCCAAGAATATGCCTGAGCCCATCTTGGCGGCGGGGTGAATATCCACCTGAGCCAGTTCGGAGCTGCGGCTTTGTAGATACAGCGCCATCGGCTCACGGCCCTGGCTCCAAAGCCAATGCGCAACTCGATAGGTCTGCAGCGCCAGGAAGCCCTTGAAGAACAAGAACGGCTGTAAATAGCCCTTGCAGGCCGGATCACGCTCGAAAACCGCCTTAAGGTCGGCTTCGGCGGCGGTCAGCAGCGAGGGGTCGGCACGATAGGCCTGTTCGGCGATCTCGCGGGCGCTCATGGCGCGCAGTTCCACGTCGGAAAGCTTGCGGGCGATTTGATAGCTCAAGGCCTGGCCCAGGCCACCGTGGGTCAGGATCACGGCATTGATCAGCGAGGCCAAGGCCGGTTCGGCTGCGGCGGCGCGCTCGGCTTCATTGCGCAGGGCGGCCCACACGGGCGGCGCTGACGCCGGATCGATTGCTTCTAGGTGCTTAGCCAAGTTTATGGCTCCTTCGACGCCTTCAGCGGCTCTTTTAACATAGACAACGCCAGTTGGCGCGGCAGTTCCCCACTCACCGCCATATGGTGCGCCCGCAATAGCATCGCTACCGTGAGCGAATCCTGAATCTTGCCCTCGGTTGCCAGGCGCAGCGCTTGAGCAAACGGAACCCGCGCGGTGGCCAGATCCTCGGTATCATCCGGTTCCAGGACGGGTGCAGGCGATAGGCCGGTGGCCACAAAGCCGACCGCGCGTTCGTCGGTGACGGAATTGGACAGCTGTAAGGTCAGAACCTGCCGCCACTCAGCGGCCTGAAGCCCGGTTTCCTCGGCCAGTTCGCGCTTGGCACTGGCCAGCGGGTCTTCATCGAGCGGGGCACCGCCCTCGGGAATTTCCCAGCTATAATCCCGCAAGGGAAAGCGGTTCTGCCCAACCATGACGATCGTGCCATCGTCATGCAACGGCAGCACAGCAACGGCAAGGTTCTTGAACCCGACCACGGCATAGAGCGCATCCTTCCCTGTCGGAGCGACGGCGGGATATTCCGTCAGGCTAAGCCATGGATTTTCGTATATCAGGCGCGCATGCTCTGCCTGCCATGGCCGCCCATGCGAAATCATCCAATCGGGTTTTCCGCTCATTGGTCCCTTGCCATTGCCGTTGGCGCGCCGCGCCACTACGTGGGGCGTCTTAGCTGTTCAGGAGCCCGCCGTCTTGACTGTTCCTCCTGCTCCGCAATTCGGCAAACCCATTGCCGCCCAGGCTTCACCGGCTGTGCTCGAGTTCCTGGCCCGCCGACGTTCGGCCTCGGCCATGGCCCTCGCCGCGCCGGGCCCGTCGGCAGATCAGCTAGCCGACCTGCTGCGACTGGCCGCCCGGGTTCCCGATCATGGCAAGATCAATCCCTGGCGCTTCATCGTCATCCAGGATCAGGCCAAGACCGATTTCGCCAATTGGCTGAATGCCCTGGCGCAGGGACGGCCCGACACCAATAAGGCTGTGGCCGCGCTGGGTAAGCTACGGACGCCGCCGCTGGCGGTGGCCGTGGTCTCCTCGCCGGTGCAAGGAAACATCCCGCTGTGGGAACAGCAGTTGTCCGCCGGGGCGGTATGCATGGCGCTGTTGATGGCCGCCACGGCCATGGGGTTTGGTGCCAACTGGATAACCGACTGGTACGCCTTCGACCCCTCCGCCCGCGCCCACCTGGCGCTGAGCCCTGACGAGCAAATCGCCGGCTTTCTTTATATCGGCACCGCCACCGATGCGCCGCAAGAGCGTGTGCGCCCGGTAATGGACGCCCTGATTACCGCCTGGAAGCCTTAGCCGCGGCCACGATAGGTCGCTACACCCTGATCCGGTAGCCAAAGTCCTTCGGGAACCGGGCCACTCTGCCAGAACACATCAATCGGAATGCCGCCGCGCGGGTACCAGTAACCACCGATGCGCAGCCATTTGGGCTCGGCGGTCTCCACGATCCTGCGCCCGATCGCGACTGTGCAGTCTTCATGGAACGCACCATGGTTGCGGAACGCTGACAGGTAGAGCTTTAGCGACTTAGATTCGATCAGCCAGTCGCCGGGCGCATAATCGATCACAAGGTGCGCAAAGTCCGGCTGAGCCGTCACCGGGCAGAGCGAGGTGAATTCCGGCGC
>CAISYT010000139.1 GCA_903889785.1 uncultured Caulobacterales bacterium | reverse complement strand
ATCTGGCGCATCAGGCAGGGTTTGGGGGATATCCGCCATGGTTCGGACGTTGTCGGTGACATCTTCGCCCACTTTGCCATCGCCGCGCGTTGCCGCCTGCACCAAGACGCCCGTTTCATAACGCAGGTTCAGTGACAACCCGTCAATCTTGGGTTCGGCTGTATAGCTGACCTCGGCAATACCAAGGAACTTTTTCACCCTTTCGTCGAACTCTGCCACATCGCTTTCGGCAAAAGCATTCTCAAGGCTCAGCATCTTCACGCGGTGCGCCACCTTGCCAAAGCCCGAAGCAACGGCCCCACCCACCTGATCCGATGGGCTATCAGCCCGTTTCAGCTCTGGAAACCGCGCCTCGATCGCGGCATTGCGGCGTTTGAGCGCGTCATACTCTGCGTCCGACAGTTCGGGCGCATCCAACGTGTGATAGGCAGTGTTCGCTGCGGCCAGCACTTGGGCCAGACGGGCCAGCTCCGCCTTTGCTTGCGCCTGATCCAAATCCTCCACCGCTTTTTCCATCGCCGCCCCCTGCTTTGGCACAGGTTATGCGGCGGCGCGGCAGAATTCCAGCGCTCAGGCGCTGGCGGCCAAGCGCGGCAAATCAACGGCTATGGGTTCGCGCAGCACATAACCCCTGCCACACACGGTTTCGATATAGCTATCGCCCCCCGTCGCCTCTGCCAGCTTTTTACGCAGCTTGCAGATGAAAACATCGATGATCTTCAACTCTGGCTCGTCCATGCCGCCGTAAAGGTGGTTAATTAGTGTTTATTTGCAAATATTTCAGGAATATCGTGTGCAATTTGTGAGCGGTAAACTTACGAATCCTCAAGCTGCCTTCTTTCATCCGCTCTCCACTCACAGGCCCGCATCCCTTATCCTCACCGCCGACTAGGCCGAGAGGGGGACCCAATGACGCTCGCCGATCGCCTTCGTGCTATTGAAGAATGTGCCGCAGCCGCCAGCCTTCGCCTAGCACAACTGCTTCGAACACCGCCTCAGCCACCGTCTGGTTGACCGTTATGAAGGCCTCTGCGACGGCCCCGGGCGACAGGGCCGCTACCGGGACGGCCAGCCGTTTACCGACCATCATCCAGCCATCGCGTTGGCGCTCCAGGGTGGCCTTAAGGGCCAGCTTCTTCCCGCATGGTGCGCGATATTGCCACGATGCCGTGATCGCGACTTTTTGACCCGCTTGAACCGCGAATGCGACCTTGCCGCAGTATTTTTCAAACGGCGCCAGTTCCGGGTTGATCAGCACGCAGGCGCATCTCCCCAACTCTTCCAGTGAGGCAATCCGCTTCTCACGGATTGCCAGCAGTTCCAGAAGGGGTTTGTCATCCAGTTTCATGGCGTCTTGCCTTTTGTTGAGTGTGCTGGCCGGATCGGCGGATGGAGGACCGAGGACAGTGATCGGGCCAGATTCCCTCTCGCGCCGCCGCAACAACGGCCAGAGGGTCACGGGCGGCAAAAGGATAAACCGCCCGTGCGTTGGGGTTACGGGGTCAGGGTGACCACGCAGAAGGCTTCCGCGTGGCGAACAGCCACATCCGACATCTGGTGCATCGTGATGATCACCTGCGCCTTGCGAGCCTCCGTGTAGTTGTCGACGACCAGATCTGTGCCGCCGAAGAGGCCGATCACGACATGCTGGAAGTCGCCGACAACAACCTTGCCCGCAGTTGCCAACGTCGATTGGATCACGCGACGACCCAAGATCGCACTGTCCTCGATCACAAAGCGGCCAGTGTTGGTGGCCACCTCTTTCGCCGCGATCTTGGCGAAGTCGGTGGGGTGCATGAGGAACACGGCACCGGCAGACGGCACGTTGTCCGCCTCCAGCGCAGCCAGCGCGGTGAGAGCCTCCGCATGGCTGATCGCGCCACCGGCTGCAGCCGTCAGCGT